>WFSC01000048.1 GCA_015486185.1 Bacteroidales bacterium
CCTTTATTCTCCATAATGGTCATTTCTCCCTTACGCTGTGTGACCATATCGATGGTTTTACCGGAATAAGCTTCGGGCACATCAATAACCAGTAATTCAACGGGCTCATGCTTTTTTCCGTCTATCTCTTTAATGATCACCTGAGGTTTCCCTACCTGGAACTCATAGCCTTCCCTCCGCATGGTCTCGGCGAGGATGGAAAGATGCAGAATGCCTCTGCCATATACCTGGAATTTATCTTCCGATCCGGCTTCTTCCACGCGCAGGGCCAGGTTTTTCTCCGTTTCCCTGAACAGGCGTTCCCTGAGCTGGCGTGAGGTTACAAATTTCCCTTCCAGTCCGAAGAACGGAGAATTGTTGATAGTAAACAGCATGCTCATTGTGGGTTCGTCGATCTTGATACGGGGCAGTGTTTCGGGCTTTAGCGGGTCGGCCAGGGTATCGCCAATGTCGAAATCTTCCAGTCCGACAATGGCACATACATCGCCACTGCGCACGGAAGTTACCTTTTCACGGCCCAGACCTTCAAACACAAATAGTTCCTTCACCTTTACCGGCTTCATGCTTCCATCCCGCTTACACAGCAGGTATTCTTTTCCGCTCTCCAGGGTTCCCCTGAACACACGGCCAATGGCTATACGTCCCACGAAACTGGAATAATCCAGGGAGGATATCTGCATTTGCAGTGCTCCTTCCTGAAAAGGCGCTTCCGGAATAACTTTCAGGATCGTATCCAGAAGCGGGCGGATGTTGTCAGAATGATCTTTCAGGTCTAAAGTCATCCAGCCCTGTTTGGAGGAACCGAACACGGTCACGAAATCAAGCTGTTCTTCACTGGCATCGAGGCTGAACATCAATTCAAAAATATCCTGCTGAACATCTTCGGGTCTGCAATTCGGCTTATCCACCTTATTGATGACCACAATGGGTTTCAGGCCCATATCAACGGCTTTGCCCAAGACAAAACGGGTCTGGGGCATAGGTCCTTCAAAGGCATCCACCAGCAGGAGTACCCCGTCGGCCATACGCAATACACGTTCCACTTCCCCGCCGAAATCAGAATGCCCGGGGGTATCAATGATGTTGATCTTGACATTTTTATATCTTACCGATACATTTTTTGATACGATGGTTATTCCCCGTTCCCTTTCCAATTCATTGCTGTCCAGGATCAGATTGCCCATTTCCTTGCGGTCATCCAGCACTTTACATTCCTGAATGATCCTGTCCACCAGGGTCGTTTTCCCGTGGTCAACATGGGCTATAATAGCTATATTCCTGATTGATTGCATGTTATTAAAACTCCTTTCTTTTTCAAGCCGCAAAGGTAAGAAAAAGTTCGTAGTTCATGGCTAAGAGTTCGTGGTTTGTGAAATGACAGAAGAAAGGAGGAAATTTGTTGTTTGGGATAATTCATTTAGATTTACGAAAAAAAAGAGATGATAAAACTTCGGATACCGGGACATAAAGACCCCTGGGAGTTACAATATCTGGTACTGGATCTGAATGGCACACTGGCCCTGGATGGTAAATTATTACCGGGTGTTAAGGAAAGGATCATCACGCTGGCAAAAGATCTGGATATATACATTCTGACAGCAGATACTTTTGGTACGGCGGCAGGGCAATTCAAGGATCTTCCCTGTCGTTTGCAATTATTAACCTTTGAAGACCAGATCAGGCAAAAGGAAGATTTTATCAAAAGACTGGGTCCGGAACATGGTGCAGCCATTGGCAACGGTATGAATGACCGGGGGATGTTACAGGCAGCCAAACTGGCTATTTGCATCACCGGTCCGGAAGGGGCTGCTTCCGGAACCCTGCAGGCGGCGGATATTGTGATCACGGATATTACAGCAGCATTGGACATGTTATTTCATGTCAAAAGGCTGACAGCTACCCTGAGAAAATAATGAAATACGGATCTTCTTTTTTGGTATTTAAGTATTCTTACTCGAGGGTTATGGTCAATGCAAAAGTAAAACCTGTTGTTTTGTCTGTATTTTTTCCTGAAATATCAACAGGCACACTTAGAACCAGAAGATACCTTTTACCTGTTTCAACGGTTATGCCCGGATAGAAAGTAAAGAGGAACTGTTTTATAAAACCCTGGCTGTACCGGTAACCTAATCCCGTAATAAATTGTAAAGTATGTGAGAAAACATAATAACCTGCATCCGCATTCAGACAGGCAGAGGAATTTGTCAGATCACCTGTATTTCCAAATAAATGATCATATTGGGCATTGATGTCAAAAGACAGGTTCTTGTTTGTCTGCCATGAAAAAATACCTCCCAATCCTCCCTGAACAGGACGTTTTCCGTTTTTTAGACTATTGTTATTTCCCCAGGGAATATTAAAGCCCCCCATCAATGCAACCCCTGTTTTTTCTTTTTGATAAACGATATATTTAATGCCCCAGCTTGTGACAGACGCATTTACCGGAAGGGAAACGCCCACTTCCAGTCTGTCAAAAAGTCCGTAGGTAAACCTGAACTGCATACCTGAAACATTC
>WFSC01000049.1 GCA_015486185.1 Bacteroidales bacterium
CTTTCTTTTTGCTGTCCCCCCAGGATTCGAACCTGGACCGGCAGAACCAAAATCTGCAGTGCTACCATTACACCAAGGGACAATTAATTACGGGATGCAAAAGTAATAAAATAAATTATTGCCTGAAATAACCGGTGTTTTTTATATTTTCAAATAATTTTTTTAATAACAGAAAACCGTGAAGCAATTAAAGGATTTTCCGGTAAAAAAGAAAAGAGTAATATATAGTTTTCTTTTCCCTTTCTTTTTTATTTTAATACTCTGGCTGGTATGGTTTGTAGAAACCGAATTAGATCTGGATTTCACCACATGGGGTATTTTCCCACGTCGTATCAGCGGTCTTCGCGGTATTATTTTTGCACCATTTATCCATGCCAATATCCGGCATTTGGCCAACAATTCCCTCCCTCTGTTTTTTCTGATGGCAGGAACTTTGTATTTTTACCGGGAAGTAGGTTACAAAGTCTTTTTATACATATGGCTCCTTGGTGGTTTTCTGGTATGGCTTGGTGCACGTGATGCCTATCATATTGGCGCCAGCGGCATCATTTACGGACTGGCTGCATTTCTGTTTTTCAGCGGCATTTTTCGTAATTATGTCCCGTTAATCGCCATTTCACTGCTGGTAGTATTTCTTTATGGAGGGATGATATGGGGCGTATTCCCCCTGGTGGAAAGGATGTCATGGGAGTCGCATCTCCTGGGAGCATTAACCGGCACTTTACTGGCTTATATTTACAGACACGAAGGGCCCCAAAAGCCTCCTCCTTTTTGGGAAACAGAAGATGATGAAATCGATGAATACGAATTTCCGGAATCAGAAGATGAAGATGAAAATCAAAATATAACACAACAGGTTAATGGCGTTTCTTTCAGTTAGAAACAGAATAAAAAATGAACTTTGATGCAGTGATCTTTGATCTGGACGGTGTAATTACCAATACAGCCAGTGTCCATGCAAAGGCATGGAAGAAAATGTTTGATGAATACCTTTTGTCCAGGAATGAACGATTCAAAGAACCTTTCACGGAGTTTACCTATTCGGAAGACTATCTTACCTATATTGACGGAAAACCAAGATACCAGGGGGTAGCATCCTTTCTAAAATCCAGAAACATATCCATCCCTTTCGGAGACCCGTCAGATCCTCCTGACAAGGAAACCATATGTGGCCTGGGCAACAAAAAAAATGACCTTTTTAATGCCATTATACAGCGTGAGGGAGTTGACGTTTATAATTCTTCTGTAGAACTGATCCACTCGCTCCGTAAAGCCGGCATCCGGCTCGCAGTCGCCTCTTCAAGTAAAAACTGTAAGCCCGTATTGGAAAAAGCAAAACTCCTTTCCTTGTTTGATGCCTGTGTAGGGGGGATTATTTCCAGGGATAAGAACCTGAAAGGAAAACCCGAGCCTGATATTTTTCTTTATGCGGCGGATCAGCTTGGCATTACACCCTCACGGGCCGTTGTAGTGGAAGATGCAGTATCCGGAGTACAAGCCGGAAAAAAGGGAAATTTTGGTTTGGTTATAGGTGTTGCCCGCGAAAACAACGAAAAAGAACTAAAAATAAATGGAGCAGACTGGGTGGTAAGTGATCTTTCTGAAGTGAGCATCGAAGAAATTGACCGGAAACTGGAACGGGGCACAGGCTATTAATACGCCGGGACAATCGGGAGTTCCGGATAGTCCGTATTATAAAAACCTGTTCCATTTATGGGGGAATGATGAGTATTTTCCTTTATATTACACCAAAGAAAAAATTAAAACCGTTGTTGCAGAAGAATTTATCCTAACTCCCAGATAATTTTACTATTTTGCAAAAAAGATATTGTTTTATTTAAGAAAACATCTTATTTTTGCCGGGCAAAAAATTCCTCAGTAGCTCAGTTGGTTAGAGCATCTGACTGTTAATCAGAGGGTCGCTGGTTCGAGTCCAGCCTGAGGAGCCACTAAAAAGAAGCCCGGATGAAAGTCTGGGTAATTTTTTAAATGATATGGAAAAAAATTCCGACACCGTTCTTGGCATGGGAAATGCCCTGATGGATATCCTCGTTCGCATCAACAACGATGAGTTGCTTAACCGGCTGGACTTACCAAAAGGCAGCATGACGTTGGTGGACAGGGAAAAAGCATCTAAAATCCTGAAACAAATACAATATCTTCCCAAAAGTTATGCTCCGGGAGGATCTGCTGCCAACACCATCCGGGGCCTGGCTGCCCTGGACCATCCAACAGCCTATATTGGTTCTGTGGGGGATGATGAACTGGGTTATATGTTCAAAGAAAGTATCGCCAAAGAAAAAGTTGACCCCCTGCTTCTTACCAGCTTAAATCCCACCGGACACGCCATTACCTTCATCACACCTGATTCGGAACGTACTTTTGCCACTTTCCTGGGAGCTGCCACCGACTTATCAGCAGAACAGCTAACGCAGAAAATGTTCTCCGGCAAACGAATATTTCACATCGAAGGATATCTTATCATCGATCATCCTCTCATCCTGCAGGCTTTAAAAATGGCAAGGAAAGCGGGAGTTGAAGTATCCTATGACATGGCCAGTTATAATGTTGTGGAAGAAAACAGGGATTTTATCCGGAAAATTTTATCAGAATATGTTGATCTTGTCTTTGCCAATGAAGAAGAAGCACGCACTTTTACCGGAAAAGAACCAAAAGATGCGTTGGAAGAACTCTCGGAGTTTTGCAAAGTAGCGGTCGTAAAGACCGGCGCAAAAGGATCATTGGTAAAAATGGAAGAAGAGCTTTATATGGTCAGGGCCATAGAGGCAGAACCTGTGGACACTACCGGAGCAGGAGACCTTTATGCTTCAGGTTTTCTTTACGGATATATAAATGATTTTTTGCCTGAGCAATGTGGGAAAATAGGTTCATTGCTGGGAGGAAAAGTAATTGAGACAATCGGCACGAAAATAACGTCAGAAACCTGGGAGGAAATCCGGGAACAAATTCAATTAATCAAAGAAGATTAATTTTTTTATTTTTCCCCAAAGGATCTAAACAAATTAGGGCTGTCGTCTTCAAATAGCGAAGGATGGTCTTTGTCAAAACGCTCCAGGATCGTTTTCATAGCAGCTTGCCGAATAAATTCGGACTTACTGATACGGTAACGTTTACAGTAAGTATTCAGAGCATTCAACTCACGATGATTTAACATGATCGTTTGTCGATTGTTTCGGCGTGATGAACTTTCTTTTACTTTATGACGTCGCAAAGGCAGCTCATTTTTCTCCCGGTAAAAATAAACAAAAAGAACTTTCTGAACAGATCAATTTATCAACATATGAACAGGGTACCTATTCATATTCCTTGGGAACTCCGCAAATAAGGACCAGTGAAGTATTCTCCGACGTATTTTTATATTGGTGCATTTCATCCGGAAGGACAAGGATAAAATCCCCTTGTTTTATCGGTATCTCTTTCTTAACCTTATTAACCAGAACCCCTTCTCCCGAAATAATATAATTCATATGCTCATAGGGATGATGGTGATAAGGCGTATAACCACCAGGTTCAACAGTAAATACACGAAAGGAATACATGGGGACACCGTCTTTGGTGGACAACGGCATCTGCTTCCAGGCTTTTACGGCTCCCGGCATATCCACCTTTCGTTTTTCTACCTGTTGTAAGGCTATTACTTTCATATTAGTGGATTTTAATTTCAGTTAGCTTCTATTTACAGTTTTTACAGTGGACCCTTTAACCACCAGGGTTGTTTTAATGATCTTTCTGCGTGGCGGGATCTCCTTCCCGGAATGCATTAACCGGTCGAGTAATAAACGGGCTGCTTCCCTGCCTATATCAAATCCGTGTTGTTCGACAGAAGTAATAGCCGGGGTGGGGAGATTTGATATTTCTCCATTTGTAAATCCGACTATTGCCACATCATCCGGTATTTTGTAATTTAATCTTTTCAGGACTTTCATCACGCCGGCGGCTGTCATGTCATTTACGCAAAAGAAAGCATCGGGCCGGGGCTTTAATTTCATTGTCTCCTCTGTCTTTTCCTGTGCCTCCTCCATGGTATCGCACTTTATAATAAATTCGTCCCTTACAGGGATCTGAAATTGTTTGAGTGCTCTTATATACCCTTCTTTCCTTAGCCGCCCGATCTCAAGGTGCTGTGGAGCAGCATAATGAACAATGTTTTTGTAACCATTGACAATAAGATGCCTGACCGCTGTATATGCTGCATTTTCATCATCCACATACACCTTATCCGTTTCCAGATCATCAGCAATCCGGTCAAACATAACCATAGGAACATGCTGGTCCATCACTTTTTTCAGATGATTCAGTTTTACAGTTTTTTTGGATATGGAAACCAGAATGCCATCCACCCTGCTATATAATAATGCTTCCACATTTTCCACCTCCCGTTCAAAAGTCTCATTAGATTGACAGATCATAACCCGGTAACCGGACTCATTGGCTACATCTTCAATGCCACTGATCACCGTAGAAAAAAAATAATGAACGATTTCCGGTACAATCACTCCGATAATACGACTTTGTCCTTTTTTTAAACTTAAAGCCACCAAATCAGGTTGGTAATTTAATTTACGTGCCAGATCGTTCACAGCCTTCTTGGTTTCCTGACTAATGTCAGGATGATCCTTTAGTGCTCTTGATACCGTTGAAGGAGAAATTCCCAATTGCCGGGCAATATCTTTTATTGTAACCGCCATTTTTTATTTCAATGCATTAACCTGTTTCCAGATACCAAAATCATGAAAATACATAAAATATTTTTAATCTGCCAATCCTTTTTTCTCAAAAAACATGATTGCAATCGTTTGCGGTATCGATTGCATTAATTTATTGATATTTAATGCAATACATATATTCTTTTTTATAATTTTGTTACGCAATAGTCATATATTTTTTATTTATTCATTTAATACTAACC
>WFSC01000050.1 GCA_015486185.1 Bacteroidales bacterium
CTCCCGCACCGATGAGGTACTTCGCCCGGAAGATGTCATCAATGATAAAATCACCATGATCCGTTTCTATTTTCCTGACCTGGTGCGGCACCGGTTCCAGTTCGAAATATTCGTGCAGAAAACGGTCAAACTCAATCCTTCTGATGGCAAACTGATGCACCTTAAGGAGATAATCCCGTTTTTTGAGATGAACCATGAACTCACGAAATTCTTTCAGTCCATAGGGATAATCATCCGTATCCAGAGCGAGGGCCTTAAAGACTGCCGGTGTGATCCATCCGGCACAAACCTTATTGCGGGGAAAGGTCTCTTTATCCAAAAGGATAAATTTTCTGTCGTTTTTCTTCAGTTCGCCGGCACAGGCAGCACCTGCAGGACCTGCACCTACAATAAGGGTTTCGGTTTCAATCATGTCAGCGGTAAAAATGTCAGCATATACGTGGCGGTTGTTCCCTGCCCTGTTTGGTCATAACAATTTGCCATAACTGGTTGGACCGGGAGCGGAAACCACCTGCCGCGCTCAGCAGATAAAATTTCCACATCCTGTAAAACCGCTCGTCATATTTTTCCTTAAGTTCCGGCCAGGCTTTATCAAAATTCTCCCACCAGGCCATCAGGGTTTTATCATAATCCGGACCAAAGTTGTGCAGGTCCTCAATAACAAAAAGTCCTTCCATGGCTTTGGCCAGTTGTGACACCGACGGAAGCATCCCATAAGGAAAAATATATTTATCGGTCCAGGGGTTGGTATGGGTGGTACTGACATTCCCTCCTATGGTATGGATCAGTGCTACTCCGTCTTTTTTCAGACACCTGTCGGCCACTTCCATATAAGTCCGGTAATTTCTATATCCCACGTGTTCCATGATCCCGACAGAGATCACTGCATCATATTCTCCCGTAGCTTCCCGGTAATCTTTCTGTAAAACTTCAACAGGCAAACCTTTGGTAAGTTCCCGTGCCAGCTTCACCTGTTCTTCACTGATATTCAGTGCAGTCACATGTACATCATATTTTTCGGCAGCATATTTGGCAAAGCTACCCCAGCCGCATCCCAGCTCCAGGACCTTCATACCGGGTTTCAATCCTGTTTTCCGGCAGATAAGTTCCAGTTTTGCTTCCTGGGCTTCATCCAGGTTTTTAGCATCTTTCCAGTAAGCGCTGGTATAATTCATCCGTTTGTCCAGCATCTTTTGGTACAGGTCGTTACCCAGGTCATAATGCTCCCTTCCCACTTTCCGTGAACGGTGCCGGTTTTGCATATTGAGGAGCTTACTCTTCAAAATAAAAAGGACCGTTTTCAGATCTCCTTTTATTTTTTCGTCAAGCCGGGCACGTAACACCCTGTTTATAAACTCATCGAGGGCAGGCACATCCCACCAGCCATCCATATAGGATTCTCCCACTGCCAGTGTTCCTCCGGCAAGAATGCGCCGGTACAGCCGCTCATCATGCACCTTTATGTCCCATGGAGCATCCCCGTTAAGGGTAATCCCGGCTTCTTCCAGCAGTGACTGCAATAATTTCTTAGCTGTCATTTTTTAAATATTTTACCTGTTACAATCATTACTTGTTCGCAAATTAATATTTCTTGTGTTATTTTCAAATGAGAAAGTATAGTTTTTATTCTTGTATAATTGGATAGAGCATTAAAATTCCAATTAGAAAATCCTGAATTCCAATAAACAAATATCAATAATCAAATCTGTTTAAAGATTGAAAATTGAGTATTATTTGGAATTTGGTGTTTGTAATTTGTAATTTCTTCCATACACCCCGTGAAAATTACCTGGTTAAAATAGTAATAAAAAGGCATCCTTTGCAGGATGCCTTTTCATGGTTTAGAGATTGTATAATGTTAAATGTTCTTAAATGCCTTGATGCCGGCAAAGTGTGCCACACTGCCCAATTCACGTTCAATACGCAGCAACTGATTGAATTTGGCGATTCTTTCGCTGCGGCAGCCCGATCCTGTTTTCAGGTGACCGGCACCGATAGCCACTGTCAGGTCTGCAATGGTCGTATCTTCTGTTTCACCCGAACGGTGGGAAACAAAGCAATTATAATTATTTTTCCCTGCCAGTTCGATGGTTTCCAGTGTTTCGGTAAGTGTACCTATCTGGTTCAGCTTGATAAGGATTGAATTGGCTGCTCCTTCATCAATAGCTTTCTGCAACAATATCTTGTTGGTACAAAGCAGGTCATCTCCTACCAGTTCTATCTTGCTGCCCAGTTCCTTTGTAAGTATCTTCCATCCTTCCCAGTCATTTTCAGCCATACCGTCTTCGAGAAGGACGATCGGGTATTTTGACACCCAGTCTTTCCAGATTTCCACCATTTCTTCAGATGTTTTCACTGACTGGTCGGATTTGAAGAACACATATTTTCCGTCTTTCCACATTTCGCTGGATGCCGGGTCAAGGGCAATAGAGATATCATCCCCGGGTTTGTATCCGGCCTTTTCGATTGCCAGCATGATGACCTCAACAGCTTCTTCATTGGATTTCAGGTTTGGGGCATAACCTCCTTCATCCCCCACGCCGGTGTTGTACCCGCGATCTTTCAGAACGGTTTTCAGTGCATGGAATGTTTCCACTCCCATACGGATAGCTTCTGCAAAACTGGGTGCATTGTGTGGTGCAATCATAAATTCCTGGAAATCCACGCTATTCTGGGCATGCACGCCACCGTTGATCACATTCATGCAGGGCACCGGCAGCAGGGAAGCATCAACTCCGCCGATATACCGGTAAAGGGGTATGTTCAGTGCTTTGGCAGCGGTATGAGCAGCCGCCAGGGAAACACCGAGGATGGCATTGGCCCCAAGTTTGGCCTTATTGGGTGTTCCATCGAGCCGGATCATGGCATAATCCAGATCACGCTGGCGGGTCACATCCATACCAATAACAGCCGGCGCTATAACATCATTCACGTTGGCCACAGCTTTCAACACCCCTTTTCCCTCAAAACGGCTTTTATCTCCATCTCTCAGTTCGACAGCTTCTTTTTCTCCTGTAGAAGCACCGGACGGTACGATAGCACGTCCGCTCACTCCGTTTTCAAGGGTCATATCTACTTCCACGGTAGGATTACCCCGTGAGTCAAGCACTTCCTGTGCAACAATTGATTTGATTTTCATTGATTTTCCTCCTGTTTATCTTAATTTAATTTGAATTAATAATATACTGTTTTTAAACAAGCAACAAACCTACATAAATTTTTTCATGCAAATATACACATATAGCATGAAAAATTATATGACAGGTTTTCTCTTGTCATTTAAATCCATTTTTTACAAAGAAAATCTAAGAAAAACAAAAAGTATATGCCTTTTTTAATAAAAATTTTCTTACAACAAACTATCTCCGGGGCAAGCCCCGAGCCTGTGTTCCGCTGTCAGCTCTTTCTCTACCCAATACCCCATTATTCCCCTATTCCACTTTTCCACTTTTCCACTTTTCCACTTTTCCATTATTCCACTATTCCATTATTCCACTATTCCACTATTCCCTGCCTGCC
>WFSC01000051.1 GCA_015486185.1 Bacteroidales bacterium
ATAAAAACTGTATTTTTCCGGAAGATAATCGGGTCTCATACCATGGGTAAAAAATAACAGGGAAATTTCTCCGGATTGTTGCTGAATTTTCCGGACCAGTTGGATTGTTTCACCGGATAGGCCGAAAACACCGATTTTTATCATATTTTTGTAGCGGTTTTTGCAAACTTATAACTTTTACATATAAAAAGTCCTGGTTTACAGACGAAGTTATTAACCGGGAGATGTTGATAAAGAAATGGATGATAGTTAGATAATGACAAAGGAAGATAATATTAAAGGGCTGGCCGGGGAAAATAAAACCGGTATGAAGTAAAACAGTATGAAACAAAAAAATATACCTGTGAAATGAAAGGGAATGATCTGGATGACAATTACCGGCACAAAGGGTTACGTAAGAAGCTGGTGGAAGAGCTCCGCAGCAAGGGGATCCGGTCGGAGGATGTATTGGATGCCATTAATAAAGTGCCCCGTCACTTATTTATGGATACCGGCTTCCTGAATTATGCGTACAAAGACCAGGCTTTTCCGATCGGTGCCGGACAGACTATTTCTCAACCCTATACGGTGGCTTTTCAGACAGAATTGCTGGATGTAAAAAAAGGGGATAAAGTGCTGGAAATTGGTACCGGTTCGGGTTACCAGACGGCGGTTTTGCTTGAGTTGGGAGCACGGGTTTTTACCATCGAACGCCAGAAAGAGTTGTTCCTTAACTCCCAGGCACTGCTCACCCGCCTGGGTTATCATCCCCGCTTCTTTTACGGAGATGGTTATAAAGGACTGCCTGCCTTTGCTCCTTTTGATAAGATACTGATCACTGCCGCCGCCGCCGAAATACCGGATACACTGATCCGGCAACTTAAGACAGGCGGAATACTGGTGGCTCCCGTCGGAGGAGAAACACAGGAGATGACACGGGTGATTAAACATGGTCGTGACGATATCGAAATAACCAAACATGGCTATTTTGTTTTTGTGCCGATGATGAAAGGAACGAGTTATAAGAAGTAAGAAGGCATCCACCTTCGCCCAAGGGGCTACGGTGGACGAGGAAAGGTAGAAGGAAAAGATAAAAAGGAAAAGAAAAAGAGGAATAGTGGGATGATGGGAAGGTGCAGTAGTTGATAGGTTGATAAGTTTAGTAGTTTAGAAATATGATTTTGAAACAACTTAATAACAATTTAATTTCGCCGCGGTAGCGGCATAGTTTCGCGAGCGTTCGCGAGCTAATTTCGGCTGCGAAGCAGCCTAATGACCACTGAATGACTACTGAATGACCATTGTATGACAATTAAAGGCAGAAGTTATAAAAGGAGATTTACAATCGTACGTCTGAACGATAAAAAAAATAAACAATTCTACCACGATAGGCAGGGGAAAATGATGAGGAAGGAGATATGAATAAAAGGCCGGAGATAAAAACGTTTGTTTTTAACCCGTTTCAGGAAAATACATACCTGTTGTATGAACCGGAGGGGGCTTGTGTAATTATTGACCCGGGATGCAGTACCCGTGAAGAAGAGGAAGAGATACATGCTTTTATATTAAAGCAGCATTTACAACCCGTGCATGTTTTGTTAACGCACGGACACCTGGATCATGTTTGTGGTGTGCCTTTTTTTTATAATGAATTCAAACTTTCACCTGAACTTCATCCTGATGATTTTCCCCTTTATCAAACCGTAAAGGAACAGGCAGAAATGTTTTCCTTCCCGGTTGGTGAAATGCCTCCTGCCAAAAAACTTGAACCCGGATCATTTACTTTTGGGGAAACAAAGCTCGAAATAATACATTTACCAGGTCATACACCCGGAGGTGTAGGGTATTATAACCGGCAATATGGATTACTTTTTTCAGGAGATATTTTATTCAGGGGAAGTATCGGGCGAACGGATCTGCCCGGAGGGGATTATGCTCTCCTCAAAAACAGTATAAAAAAAAGGATCCTTGAAAACCTCGGTGAAGAAGTACGGGTTTTCCCGGGACACGGACCGGATACAACCGTCGGTTACGAAGCTTTGTCTAATCCTTTTTTGGATTTTGTGTAAGGGCCGGGGCAGAGATGACAAATGTGGTTTTTTTTCCTCAGCCCTTTTTATATTTTTAGCCGTTATAATTTATTAACGTAATACATGAGTTAATGACACCCTATACCTTTGCAGATCGTCATATTGGTCCGCGTGACAACGATATCCGGCAGATGCTGGATGTTATCGGAGAAGAATCCATGGACTCTCTTATCGGGAAAGTGATCCCTGCAGATATTCGCCTGAAACAGGAACTTGAAATTCCTTCGATGGAAGAGGATAAGTATCTGAGATATCTTAAGAAAATTGCTTCTGAGAATAAATTGTATCGTTCCTATATCGGCCTGGGATATTACAATACGGTTTTCCCTGCTGTTATCCAGCGAAATATTCTGGAAAACCCATCCTGGTACACTTCATATACCCCTTATCAGGCTGAGATATCCCAGGGCCGGCTTGAAGCTTTGCTGAATTTTCAGACGGTGATCATTGAACTTACCGGACTGCCGCTGGCCAATTCATCATTGCTGGACGAGGGAACTTCTGCTGCCGAGGCTATGTTGATGTTGTACAATGCTCGTCCGAGAAATGCTGTGAAGGAGAATGTAAACCGTTTTTTTGTAGATGAAAAGATCTTTCCGCAAACATGGAGTGTGTTAAAAACACGGGCAGATGCCAGAAAAATAGAATTGGTAAAAGGGACATGGAAAGATGTCGTTCCGGGAGGAGATTTTTTCGGGGCGCTGGTACAGTATCCGGATGCTGACGGGCAGGTCAATGACTATGAAAACTGGACGACAAAACTGCATGAAAACCAGGTGCCTTTAGTTGTGGTGGCTGATATTCTGAGTCTGGCTTTATTACGTCCTCCGGGAGAATGGGGAGCTGATGTGGTGGTAGGATCGGTACAACGGCTTGGACTGCCGGTAAGTTATGGCGGACCACATTCGGGCTATATGAGCGCCCGTGAAGAATATAAACGTCATATGCCGGGCAGGATCATTGGCGTAAGCAGAGATGCCATGGGAAAGCCGGCTCTGCGCATGGCCTTGCAAACACGGGAACAACACATCAAGAGGGAAAGGGCTACGTCCAATATTTGTACAGCCCAGGCATTGCTGGCTATCATGGCAGGGATGTATGCCGTGTATCACGGTCCCCGGGGATTGAAAAGGATAGCTTCCGGTATTCATGCCCTGACCTCAGTCTTGCACAGGGGATTGAAAGAACTGGGATATGACCAGGTAAATACTGACTTTTTTGACACCCTGAAAGTCCGGGTGAAAGAAGAAACCCTGCTGGAAAAAATCCGGGAGAAAGCCCTGGAAAAAGAAATCAATCTGAATTATTTCGAACCGGGGTTTGCAGGGATCAGCCTGGATGAAACCGTTACGGTGGAAGATGTCGGGGATCTGCTGGATGTGTTTGCTTCGGCGGCAGGGAAACAGACCCCTCCGGTGGTTCTGGAAGGCAATGAGATCACCCTCGACCGGAAATTTCTGCGTGAGAGCCCTTTTATGCAGCATGAAGTTTTTCATAAATACCGGTCCGAAACGGAAATGATGCGTTATATAAAAAAACTGGAACGCAGGGATGTTTCACTGACACATTCCATGATCTCTCTGGGATCCTGTACGATGAAGCTTAATGCGGCCGTTGAAATGCTGGCTGTAAGCTGGATGGAATTTGGTGCCATTCATCCTTTTGTTCCTTCCGGTCAGGCGGCAGGCTACCATAAGATGATGGATGAACTTGGAAAGGATCTCCTGAAGATCACGGGATTCGATGATATTACTTTTCAACCCAATTCCGGTGCTGCAGGGGAATATACCGGACTCTCCATTATACGAAGATACCTGGAAGATACCGGTCAGCCGGAGCGAAATGTGGTGCTGATCCCTTCTTCGGCACACGGGACCAACCCGGCCAGTGCCGTTATGGCAGGCATGAAGGTCATGGTGGTGGATTGTGATGACTACGGAAATATCAACGTGGAGTCCTTGCGCAGGATGGCTGAAGAGAACAAAGAGCGGCTGGCTGCTTTTATGGTTACTTATCCCTCCACTCACGGGGTCTTTGAAAGCCGTATTAAAGAAATGACAGATATTGTTCATGCCAACGGAGGTCTGGTATATATGGACGGGGCCAACATGAACGCACAGGTGGGATTGACAAGCCCGGCCATGATCGGCGCTGACCTCTGCCATCTGAACCTGCATAAAACATTTGCCATTCCTCACGGTGGAGGAGGCCCCGGTGTGGGACCCGTGGCAGTGGCCGGATTCTTGAAAGATTATCTTCCCGAACATCCTCTCGTATCAGTGGGTGGAAAAAAAGGAAAGATCACCGTTGCTTCTGCTCCTTACGGAAGTGCCCATATCCTTGTGATATCCCATGCTTACCTGCGGCTTATGGGAAACAAGGGACTGAAAAAAGCTTCTGAGGTAGCGATCCTGAATGCCAATTATCTTTCCGCTGCATTAAAAAA
>WFSC01000052.1 GCA_015486185.1 Bacteroidales bacterium
AACCAGTCCGGTCCTGGTTTTGAAATTTCCATCATCTCCAATTACAAGTTTATAAGTTCCCTGTTTAAAAACACGGGGACAAAATGTATTCCCTTTTATCCGTAAAGCGTATACCAGCTCTCCCGTATTTTCATTGTAGAGTTTGATTACCGGGTTATGCATTCCTGTAACCTGTATTTCAGGGAGCCATCCGTATGCTTTTCTGTTATAATTATCTAATTGATTAATAGTTATAGGCCATCCAGGATATTCTTTGGCTCCGGGGGCTGTCGGGTCTTCAAAACGTGGCCAGCATTGTATATCGATATTCCTGGTATCCCTGTGAAAACGGACAATACCATATCCGGGCGACCTGTCATACAAGTTGACGGGTTTTTTCCCGGTATATACAGGGTTAGCCACCGCATATATTGTCAGTTTGTTCCCAAATCCGTCCAGAAAGTCCCCGGTATATTTCGGGGAACCTGGTTTTCTGTTCTTACCGGGGGTGGATGGAAACCATCTACGTGGCCAAAAGTTGGATATGGCAGGTACACAGAGGGCATAACTGGCGTCGCGCCACCCTTGCACACCATACTGGGCGGTAATCCCTAAATGCTGGTCACCACAAATATGCATGGCGAAAGCTTTTCTTATTGCGCTGACTGCTTTGTCCCGTCCGGTTTGTGGCCAGCCATCACTATCAAAATCTGATGCCGGACGATCATCAGGAGGATATTCACCGGGTCTCATTATCCTGAGCTTAGGATCCACAGCATCACTAAAATCATTCTTTGGCAAAGTAGTTCCATCTGACCATAATGTTTGTGAAAGAACTGCTTTCATCCATGTGTGGTTACTCCAGTCTTGAGCCCAATGATTTAAAAATTTAAGTTGACGTTTGCCAAGAAGGGTAGCACCTGGAACATTTGCTTCTTTTGCAGCATTAAAATGACGGTTTTGAGCCCAGCCGTTTACAATTTTAGCTTGAGGTAAAAGGGGTTTTGGAGCGGATTTGAACGTACGGTCTTCTACTATGGCAAAACTGACTCCGCCCACGTTTAATGAGGTATAATAAACCGTAATGCCCTGTTTTATTGGTGTTGGATCATAAGGATCCGGCAGGTTGCTGGTTTGTGTGCGTTGTACCATATTTACCCATCGTGGAGGCATTACGTATCCCCCCGCATCCTGGGCAGCATCACCCACGAGCCCTGGAGGAGTGGCTTTTCCTCCATTGCCCCAAATATTTCCCTGATACATGTCGTGATCATCCGGAATACTGATGGTCGGGATGTCCCGGAGTAAATCTCCATATTCCCATCCATATAAATACCACTTACGCAAATAATCAAGGATGGCTTTGTCTACCGGGGCCCTCTGGACGCCAAATCCTCCTACGGGTTCGTAGATCTGATCACCGGAAAAAAACAGTAAATCAGGATTGATCTTCCGGATTGCCTGTGTAACATCTTTATTAGGAAACCCCAGGTCATAGTTGCCGGTAAAAGCAGCAATAGTAATTACTTTCTTATTGACGGGATTCTTGCGAATAACCCCTGTACGGTAATATTCTTTTGTTTTGTTTTTTCCTGTAGCCAAGGAATAAACCAGTCGATAAGGAATATCTTTTGTGTCTTTCCAATCAGATATCCGGAAAGTAGCTGTGCGGGCATCAGGATCAATACTGGCTGTCTGTATTGTCGTCCAGTGATTGTTTTCTTTTACCTGAAAAGCAACCTTATGGCCATCTTGCAGCCCAACAGGAGGCATTTGGGCAGTCAGTTTTAAAATTTTACGGCTCAGTGTGTATTGTGAAAAAAGAATGGGACCAAAGGCGTGTTGGGGATAAGTTGCTATACCGTTTCCCGACAATGAAAGGTTGTCGAACCAGCAACTGGGAACATTATGATTTCCACCTGCTTCCGGGAAATTACTGACTAAAGAAATGCTTCCGACCAGATTCTTCGACAAAATATTTTTCTTTTCTAAACTCGCTAAAGTTTTGCCGGATACAGGATCCTTAGCTGAGAGCGTTAGGTTATTTCTTCCATTTTGATTTACCAGTTTTATGTTCAGGATAATTCCTTTTTTAAGGTAAGGAACCAGCCCAATGGAACTTGTTATCCCTTTTGCTATAGTGTGACCAATAAATAAGTTTCCTTTGCTGGTAATACCAACATTCATGCCCTTTCCAAATATGGCATCGTCACGATAATCATGAAATCGTCCTTTTACCCCTATTCGAAAACCAGCCCAGTTTTTATTGCTTTGTGGAAGCGAATCTGTCAAAAGACCCAGCTCCACAGACATTTGAACCCCTTTTTTAACACTTTTAATCCTGTGGGTTAGTAAATTAACATTACGGTTCTTGTTGGAAACGACACATTCAATCCGGCCATTATGGAGCCTCCAGTCCTGTAAACGGTTGGCCCAGTAATCCGGACCAATCCAGACGCGTTGTACCCCAGCTGGAAAGTGATCTTCAAAAATCTGACTTGTTTTCTCACGATGGGAGCAGGAA
>WFSC01000053.1 GCA_015486185.1 Bacteroidales bacterium
TATTAATGCTAAAATTAGCAGTAAGGAAATTTATTCCTGTCTTGCTGTTCATTACGTTTGTGTTCAACGCTTGCGTTTCAAAACAGGCAGAACAATCGCAAAATCCATTTCGTCCCAATATCCTGGTGATCAGTTGTGAGGATATTAGCCCTCTATTGGGTTGCTATGGGGATAGTGTGGCTATTACGCCCAATCTTGATAAGCTCGCATCAGAAGGAATAAAATATACCCATGCTTTTGCTACCTCGGGCGTTTGTGCTCCGGCCAGATGTTCCCTGATTACCGGGATGTATGCAACCAGTATTGGGGGGGATAATATGAGAACTCTGGGTCGGGCACAATACCGACCTATTCCTGTCGCTTATTCAATTGTTCCTCCTCCGTCAGTAAAATGTTACAGTGAGATACTAAGAAAAATAGGTTACTATTGCACGAATAACTACAAAGAAGACTATCAGTTTGTAGCGCCGGTAACTGCCTGGGATGAAAGCAGCCACAAAGCAACATGGAAAAATCGTCCCAAAGACAAACCCTTTTTTGCGGTTTTCAATATTAATGCCACACATGAACATATGATCTGGGTAAATAGAAACAAACCCTTACGCGTTGATCCGGCTAAAGTCAGAGTCCCTCCTTACTATCCGGATAATGAAATCGTCAGAAAAACCATTGCCCGGAATTATTCGAATATCTATACTATGGACTCAATTGTCGGTGTGTATCTTAAAGAACTGGATGATGCCGGTTTGACAGACAGTACTGTCGTCATTTTTTTTAGCGACGGTGGTGGTCCGCTGCCCAGGCAAAAACGGGAGATCACCGATGCAGGACTTCGTGTGCCTTTGATTGTTCGTTTTCCAGATCGAAGAAAAGCTGGTACTGTTAATAATGACCTGGTTAGTTTCGTTGACTTCGCCCCGACATTTCTTTCTTTAGCCGGTATTCAACCTCCCAAATATATGGAAGGACAAGCCTTTTTAGGAAAATATAAATCTAAGAAGAAAAGAAAATACATCTTCGCAGCCCGTGACCGGATGGATACCGAATATGATATGGTACGAACCGTAAGGGACAAACGTTATGCGTATTTCAAAAATTATTATCCGGAGAAACCTTATTATCAGAATATCCAATACCGGCTTCAGATGAAAATGATGAGAGATATACTGAAACTGCATAATGAACATAAATTAAACAAGATACAGGATTCCTGGTTCCAAACTAAACCACCTGAAGAGCTATATGATACCCGTAACGATCCTTATGAAATGCATAACCTGGCCGGCAATCCGGCTTATAATAATAAGTTAAAAGAGTTACGTCACGAATTATACCAATGGCAATATACTTATGGGGATATGGGATTTATCCCGGAAAAAGAATTGATTCATATTTTCTGGCAAAGCAATGACGGTCCGCAAACCACTTTAAATCCCGAAGCGGAAAAACAACACGACGGCAAAGTAAAGGTTACTTGTCCAACCCGGGGAGCATCCATCGGATATCAGGTCGTTGGAAAAGATCATCCGCATCACTGGAACGTGTATAATGGTCCTTTGCAATACCCGGCACATACCACATTGAAAATACTGGCCTGGAGAATAGGTTATCAACCTTCGGATACGATCACCTGGGTTTTTCGATAAATGATTATTCCCGTTAGTCAAAAATTTGTTCAGGTATGGAGCAACAAGGAGTATAATAAAGACAAATCGGAATTGAAAGATATTGAAATGAACATTAACTTAACAAATTGATCCCATGAGCGAAGCGAATAAGTCTTTTAGACGGTTGAAACGTGTTATTTTGGTTTTAATTCCGGCGCTTATTTTTTTACCGTCTGTGTCGGGACAGGATTTCAGTCCCTTATCGCAGCGGAAATCACTTCCTTCGGGAGCTAAATATGCTGACCGGTCCCTTTCTCCGGCCGAAAGAGCAAAAGACCTGATTGCTCACATGACCTTTCAGGAAAAGCTGGAGATGACCGGAAATAATCTGGTCAATGGCATCCCTTGTTCCATGAATAAACCGCTGATGGCAGATATCCTGCGAAAAGAATACGGGTTTACAGGCATCGCCATGACCGACTGGCAAACAACCACTGAAAGTGCAATGTAAGATTACAAATACAGGGGAAAAGGCAGGGGCCGAAGTAATTCAGTTATATACGGGAGAAGTAAAGACCCCTGCCGATCGTCCTGTTAAAGAGCTGAAGCGGTTCAAAAAAGTATTTCTGGAACCGGGTGAAACCCGGACAGTTACTTTCTTCATCCGGCGTAAGGATCTGGCACACTGGAATACTGCCGGGAATCAATGGAAAACCGACAAAGGAGACTATAATCTTCTTATCGGGAATTCTTCTGCCGGTATCAGGCTTCATGGGACATTCCTGGTCAAATAATGAGGCCTGTGGTGTTTTTTCTTCGGGAGATGCTGCACATATAATAATGATAACCCTAATATAATTCAGGAGATCTTATTATGAAAAAAGTCAAGGTGTTTATTTTAACAGGTACAGGTATTTTGAGTTTTTTGATGCTGAGTTCATATATTGCCGGGAAAGAAGAAAATATCAAACATTATGAGGCGACGTGGGCCTCACTTGAACAAAAGGAAATTCCTGTGTGGCTGGAAGATGCAAAATTTGGCATCTATGCTCACTGGGGCATTTATTCTATTGGGATAGGCCCGGCATGGACAGAGAAGCATCTCTATAATCCAGACTATCAAAACGGAGCTTTGCTGAAAAGATTCGAGCAACTGGTTGGCGGTAGTTTGAAAGACGGCGAAGGTTACAAGGACCTGGTTCCTTTTTTCAAGGCTGAAAAATATGATCCGGCAGCCTGGGCAGACCTGGTGAAAAAATCGGGAGCGAAGTTTGCCGGCTTTTCCATATCCCATCATGATGGTTTCGGGTTATGGGATAGTGATGTGTATCCCTGGAATGCCGGGAAAATGGGGCCTAAAAGGGACCTCTACGGAGATTTTGTCAGAGAATTGCGCAAAAGGAATATCAAGATATATGCAACGTCTCATATGTACCGGACCTTTAACTGGATGATACCCCCGGAGAAATACATCGAACAGGCGAAAAGGGAGCACTGGGATGTGGTGGACCCCAGATATAAGGATTATTACCCCAACAGCCTGAACGGAGGGACGGAGGATGAGTTCTATAAATTATGGAATCTGAAAATACGGGAAGTGATCGATAAGTATCATCCGGATCTGTTTTGGTTTGATGGAGGGAAATTTATGGAGAAAAACAATTGTCTGGCAACATTTGCCTATTATTTTAACCAGGCTGAGCAAAGGGGACAGGAAGTATATATTGCCAATAAATATGCCTTTGGAAGAAAATTTAATTTCCCGGATAATTTCGGGATATATAACTTTGAAAATGGACGGGATCGTCCTGTTAACGTGGACAGGTTCTGGATGGATGATATCAATATTACGGGCAAAGGATGGGGTTATGGCGGTTATGACGGAGCACGGCCCTCAAAAGAAATTATAAAACATCTGATTGATAATGTTTCGCGCGGTGGAGGATTGATTGTTTCCCTGGCACCACGTCTTAACGGTACGATTCCGGAAGCACAGCAAAATACATTGTTGGAAACGGGAAAATGGTTACAAACGAACGGTGAAGCTATTTTTGGAACACGTAAGTGGTTTTTCCCTTCCGATGATTCTCCCGAAGAAACTTCAGAGAAATATATCCACAGATATAGAAAAGACAACCCCAATACCAGATGGGATTATGATCAGATGCCGGAGGGATCGGTAAGGTATACACAAAAAGTTGATACGGTGTATATATTGACACTCGGCATTCCGGCCGGAAAACAGGTGGTGGCCAAAAGATTTTCCACCAGATACAATTTGTTCATCGGAAAAATAAACAATGTTACACTTTTAGGTGCGGAAGATAAGATCAACTGGAAAAGAACGGAGGAGGGGCTTGTGATCGATTTGCCCGAAAAACTCCCCAACGATAAGGCACTGGCTTTCAAAATAACTTTGCAGAAATAATTTGTTGTAATAAATTTCAAAAGACGAATAAAAACATGAAGAAGATAATTCTTATAATAATCTTCGTTCCGATATTCGGTTTCATTCCTTATTATCTTTCCGCTCAGACACAAACTCCTGAAGAGACAATGAAGGCTTTTCAGCAGGACCGGTTTGGAATATTTATTCATTGGGATCCCCGTATCATGACCATGCCACGGCTGGATAAATGTTATCGTAACGTAGATGTGAAGACGATTTTTGAGATGTATAAATACTGGAACCCTGTCAAATTTAATGCGCAGGCCTGGGTGGATACATTCAGACAAGCAGGTGCACGGTATATTGTTTTTATTACCAAGCATCAGTATGGTTTTTGCAACTTTGACAATCCTTATACCGACTATGATGTGATGTCTACCCCTTTCAGGAGGGATCCTGCCAAAGCACTGGCAGATGTTTGTCATAAGGATCACATGAAACTGTTCTGGTATTATTCCAGCGGGGATGCGGGGAAGGCTGATCCGTATATGCTGCCTATGCGCAAAATAAAGAGTTATCCGGAATACCGCTACAAAAGTGTGAAATATTTGCTTACACATTATGGGAGAATAGAAGGTATCTGGTGGGATGGCGGCGATAGTGCCAGAAACGATCTCCGGGATATGATACTTTCCGTACAGCCACATATCATCATGGGGCCGAGGATTAAATTTGAGGGGGGCAATCAGCTTACCTGGGGTACACCAGAGCAGATTGTTGGCAAGTTTGACATGGAGCATCCCTGGGAATCGTGTGTGCCGCTGGAGGGCAATGAGTGGTTTTATTGCGGCGGGAAGGATGTGAAGCCTGTCAATACGGTTGTAAAGATTCTTACGCAATGTGCCGGAGGAGATGGCAACCTCCTCCTCAATACCAGTCCGATGCCGGACGGCACTCTTCAGCCTGCACAGGTGCATACCCTTCTGGGCGTGGGGGACTGGCTGAGTAAATATGGCATGACTATTTATGAAACCCGGGGAGGACCTTATAAACCAGGTCCCTGGGGAGTGTCCACACGAAAAGATAACAAGGTTTATCTGCAGATAATGGAAATAAATGAAACCGGTATGTTGGAACTTCCTCTGTTGTCTTTACCAGTGATCTCCTGTAAAGCTCTTACACCGGGTCAAGTCACTCTGAAAAAGGATAATAATAAACTGACTATTAAGCTCGACCGTACGGCTGCCCATCCGGATCCTGTGACACTGGTCGTGTTAACCCTCTCAGGAAATGCGATAGACATACCTCCTTTACAAATTGAAAGATATAAGAAATCGCTGACAGAAGATAAGAAAGTATGGGCATCCAGTACAATAAGTAAAAAACAATCACCGGATGC
Organism: Bacteroidales bacterium; assembly: GCA_015486185.1. Classification (GTDB taxonomy): domain Bacteria; phylum Bacteroidota; class Bacteroidia; order Bacteroidales; family VadinHA17; genus DRPN01. The sequence goes on from WFSC01000053.1 coordinate 5,396, forward strand.
AGTGATAGCTCATTCGGACCTGGAGAACATGACCGGACTCATGCTGAAGAGGTTCAGGATGGCCAAAAAGGGACTCCCCGTGGATACATTCAAAATCCCTGATTACCAGTATACTTTTGTTATGAGAGAACGAGGATTTCGCGGTCGTTACTGGATGCCGGAGGAAAATGACAAGGAACCCTGGATCGCTGTTGACCTGGGCAGGAACATGAAGATTGGTGAAGTTTATCTGATGGAAAAATATGATAGAATTAAAAAGTTCGAACTGCAGTACTTGAATAAAGGAAACTGGGTGACCTTTTATAAAGGAGGGACTATAAATTATTTTAGCCTAAAGTTTGATCCGATTACAGCACAGCAAGTTCGATTAAAAATACTAAAGAGCAAAGGCGCTCCTGCAATAAAAATGTTTGACTTGTTCTGGTGATCACATTACCGGAAAATTTAACTGCCAATGAATTTCATATTTATAATTTAAATAAGATGAATATTTTACAGTTGTTATTAATAATATGCCAAATCAGTATTTATTACTCAATTCCCGATAATCCATGACTACAGAAAATTGCATTATTTTTTATACTCTGATATCAGCTTTTTTATCGCA
>WFSC01000054.1 GCA_015486185.1 Bacteroidales bacterium
ATGAGCCCACAGCCATCTCTCTCTCTGCTACTGTGTCCGATGCCAACTGCAACGGCAGCAGCGACGGTGCCATCGACCTGACAGTGGGCGGCGGCTCTCCTGCTTATTCTTTCCTCTGGAGCAACGGCGCTACCACCGAAGATATCTCAGGCCTTGCTGCCGGCAGCTACAAGGTGATCGTCTCTGATACTCACGGATGCCAGGACAGCGCTACCTATACCGTCAATGAGCCTAACAAATTAACTGCAACAGTCACAAACTCAACAAATGTCAGTTGCCATGGCAATTCAAACGGAACAGCCACGGTTACGGTTAACGGTGGGACATCTCCATATTCTTACTTATGGAACAGTGGTTCTACTGATTCTACAGTAACAGGATTACCTGCCGGCACTTACTATGTTGATATTACCGATGCCAATGGTTGTACCACATCTGATACGGTTACCATTACCGAACCACCATTGCTGGTTGTGGACATCACCGATTCAACCAACGTAGGTTGTTTTGGCGGATCGGATGGTTCAGCCACGGTAACAGCCAGTGGAGGAGTAAAACCCTACGCAATACTTTGGAGCAATGGACAAACTACTGAATCTGCTACAGGTCTGCCCGCCGGCTTGTATTATGTTGACGTGACCGATGCCAACGGCTGCTCAGCTACCGATACGGTTATCATCACACAGCCGCAGGCGATCATAATACATGTTGATACCATTGCCGGAGTAAGTTGTTCGGGGTCTAATGATGGCGCAATCAGTGTGACTGTAACAGGCGGAACAATTCCATATAACTATCAGTGGTCTGATGAGAATGGCGTGATTTCTACTGACGAAGATATTTCAGGTCTGGTTCCCGGCAAATACCAACTGAAAGTTACAGACAGTAACGGATGTACCGCTCTGACAGATACCCTGGTCATTAATGAACCACAACCCCTGGATGTTACTGCCCGGATCTCCGGTGTAAAATGCAACGGTGGAAACGACGGAGGCATTGTACTAACGGTAACAGGAGGAACCCAACCTTATCTGTTTGTGTGGAACACAACTGACGGAAGCGGCCTTGTTCCGGATGCACAAGATCAGTTTACGCTAACAAAAGGAACATATTCCGTAACCATAACGGATAATAACGGATGCCGCATCACTGAAAGTTATACAGTCACAGAACCTGCACCTATTTCTATAATTGAAACGATTACTAATCCTACATGTCCTGATGAAGCTAACGGGGCTATTGAAGTGACGGTGACAGGAGGAACGACTCCCTATTCCATTCTGTGGTCAACAGGTGAATCAGGAGAACTGATTTCAAATCTGATAGCCGGCACCTATACCGTTACTGTGACCGATGCTAATCTCTGTACCGAAAGCAAGGACTTTGATCTGATCTATGTAGGTAGCTCATGCATCAGGATCCCCACAGTGATTACTCCAAACGGTGACGGTCATAATGATGTATGGCGCCTTGGTAATATTGAAATGTATCCACATGTAAGAGTGGATATATATACCCGTTGGGGAAAACATATATTCCATTCACAAGAAGGTTACCCAACACCATGGGATGGCAGATATAAAGGAAAATTAATGCCAATGGATTCCTATGAATATATTATCAATCTTGGCGATGGCAGTAAGCCAATTGTTGGAAATATTACAATTATTCGATAAATTTTTATTCATATAATTGATATGCGTATAAGAAAAATTATTTTTTTGCTTCTCTTCGCAGTATTTATTGGGGAGCCCCTGGTGCATGGACAACAACTTCCTGTGTATAGTCAGTATTTTATGAACAAGTTTCTGTTAAACCCTGCACTGGCAGGGAGTGACGGTTATACTTCCGTAAACCTGACAGCCCGGGAACAATGGATTGGCATACCTAATTCACCGGCTACCCATGCACTCAGTTTTCAAACCCGCCTTCTTAAAAGAAGCTACATTTCAAAATCAACATTTGTCAGGAAACGCGTAAGGCATCCTTCCAGAGGGGGAAGAGTCGGCCTGGGCGGATATATTTATAATGACAAAAACGGTATCCTTTCAAGAAATGGCTTCCAGTTCTCCTATGCCTACCATATCCCCATGAGAACGTCCCAATTATCTTTCGGCCTCTCTGTCAATGCCTATCAGTTTAAGATCAATGAGGACGATATTTATGTTCTCGATCCGGGAGATACTTACCTTAATAATTATGACAAAGTTGTTTTCATACCCGACGCAAATTTCGGAGCATACTACATGACACGGGACTATTATGTCGGATTTTCCGCGCTGAACCTTTTCAAATCTGCCATTAAGCTGGGTAAAACAGGGAATAATGGTTATCAGCTTTACAGGCATTATTACATTATGGGAGGCTACAGGTTCAATATGGCTTATGACTTCTCAATACGTCCAAGCGTCCTGCTAAAGTCTTCGGATGACCTTAGAAGTTTTCAGGCAACCATTACAGCAAAAGTTTTTTATAAAGACCAGTATTGGGGAGGACTTGCTTATCGTAGTGGCGATGCCCTCACCATTCTCGGAGGTATCAAATACCAAAACTATTATTTCGGATATGCTTTTGATTATGCATTATCAGACATCCGTAAATTTAGTTTCGGCTCCCATGAGTTCATGTTTGTTGCAAAATTTGGAGATAATGCCCGTCGGTATCGTTGGCTTAACAGATATTAACCCTGTTTATGAGTAAAATATTCCTTAAAATGAACTATCCTCGGGGCTCTGCCCTGAGGAATTTTTTGGTTAAAAAATTCCTGTTGTTATCAGTTATAACCTTATTCTTTCTGCAAAGTTTATCTGCCAGCCCTTTTGACCGTTTTATTGGTGAATGGCATTTAATACGGGCAAAAAGTTCTACTATAGAACTGTATAAAACACTTTCCCTTACGATCAGAAAAAAAAATGATCAATCCTTTCGCTTTATCTTTTTTTGGGGTACCGGAAAGAATATCCACACAGATACCATTTGTATTAATAATAATACCAACCAATTTTCATGGTTCATTTATGACCGGGTTTTCCCTGAAAATGTTTTTCTGGGAGTCAGGATGCCATCTCATACATTAGTGCACGGTAAAGTTTTAACAGATTCATCCGATAGAAGAATAGACCTGATCAAATCATACATTCTTTATACGTCCCAGGGAAAATATCCGGTGAAAGAATTAAATGAGTTTGAGTTAACGAACAATGATAATATTCTCCATTTAAGTATATCCTTTCCCTCCCGTAACGATACAAACAATTACCATTTTATTTTGAAAAGAAAGGGATACCGGGAGGCTCATGTAATAAGATTATCAGATAATTGGGCTGTTCAGGGAGATCTTGATATCCAGGCAATGTTATTAAGTATCCAGGGATTGGTTAATCGTAAGCGACCGGAGCTGTATTTTCTGTATCCGGATAACTGGGATTATCGTTTTACCGGAGACTTCTTTGATTATCTGAAGGATAAAAAATATTTTACCTTCCGGCAAATTAATAGTCTGCCTGATGTATTAAAGACTTATACAAACAGATTCAAAGGATATATTATCTGGGATAAAAACAATCCCTCAACTTTGGATCTCGCTTTTACCCTGGCAGGCATCAGGGATGGTATCGTTGTCTCAGAAGATCTGGTCCCCCTTGCAGAAAAGTCCGGACTTTCGTTATTGGTTGACCTGAGAAACAAGTACAGCAAAATTGAGGATTATCAGCTTTTCAACCAAGCCTTTAGGGAAATTGGACAGGAATGTAACCGGAATATGGTGGTGTGGCTCGGTGGGGAATCAGGTAAAATAAGAAAACCAGCCATTGCGGACTGGGGAGTGATGAACAAAGCATTCTTTACCGATCTTTCTACAAAAACCGCAGATTCTGCTGAGTATGCTGTTTCCTATAAGATCATGTCTTCACTGAAACCCCTTTCCATCGTTTATGGATGGCATGTATATAAAAAGGATAAGGAAAGGGATTTTGTAAAACTGGCTTCGCAATGCGGACTAAGGGTGGAGGGACTTCATACCTTGCCCAATATGAGCTTTATGCATCATATCCCACTTGAACCCGGATTTCATTTTCACAATAACCATACGATCCGGCCGGATAAACAATATAAACCGGAGAAAAAGGTTTATATCTCCTGTGTCCAAACAGACTGCCTTGGCTTGGGAACATGGAACAAACCAGGACGGGGTCAGATTCCCTATGCCTGGGAAGTGACCATGAACTGGTCCTGGCTCGCTCCGGCCATGCTGGAATATTTTTACTCCCAGGCTACGCCTAATGACTATTTCATTGGCTCCTTGTCAGGTCCAGGGTACATCTACCCG
>WFSC01000055.1 GCA_015486185.1 Bacteroidales bacterium
AATTACAGGTGAACGGAAAAACCATTGCCCGGAAGAAACCTGACGACGGCCCTGATACGCCTTATTTTTATGAAGGAGAGAAACCCTGGGAGGGAGGACATCCTTTTGACGAGGGTAACTGCCTGCACCTGAAACATCCACCCTTTACTTTCACAAATGTAAAATGGGAAAAGGGCCGGATCACGGCCATAGGTTATATCCAAGGAAAAAAAGTAACGCAGCAAACCGTACAGACTCCCGGTCCGGTAGCCGGATTAGCGATCGTTCCAGATATTTCCGGCCGGAAACCGGTGACAGGAAGAAAAGACGTTTTGTTTGTATATGTGAAACTGATCGATAAAAACGGGACCCTGTGCGTGGAAGATGATCATACCCATATAGCTCTGCAGGCTTCCGGAGCAAATATCCTGTCTCCGGCTGATGTCCGGGCAGAAGCGGGAATAGCTACTTTTTTGATCGCCACTCTGAATGAACCTGAAATATCGCTAACAGCAGTAAGTAGATCCGGGTTGAAGGCGGATCATCTGATACGACTTGTAAAGAAAGAAAAACTGTAGTGGCCTTATCCCTCTCATGAAGAGAGAGTTGGGAAGGAGGCATAAACAAAAAATGAGTTTGGTAACATAAAAACAATAAAAAGTTAAAATTATGAAAAAGGCAATGATTTTATTATGTATGTCTGTGTCCTTGCTGTTCAGCGGCAACAGACTTTCGGCACAGGAAATGGCTGCAGGGAAGCAGGCTGTAGATTCGACAAAGCTTGTGGTATTATGGACCACGGGTGAGAAGGATGTGTTCACAAAAATGGTTCAGATTTATTTGTATAATGCAAAAAAACAGGGATGGTTCGACCAGATCACGCTCATCATCTGGGGGCCCTCCTCCCGGTTGGTGGCTGGCGACAAAGAGCTGCAAAAAATGGTCGGGGAACTGAGAGATGCTGGTGTGAAACTGGAGGCCTGTGTATGGTGTGCCGACCAGTACGGTGTGAGTGAAAAACTTAAACAATTGGGTGTTGACGTGAAAGGAATGGGTGTATATCTGACAAAATATCTGAAGGAAAAAAATACCAGGGTGATGGTTTTTTGATCCGTGAGAATGGCACTGTTTTTTTAAGGGTCAATATCAGGATGTAATTACACAGAAGAAGATGAGGGATGATAATTATTTTCATCGACAATCCCTGCGATTAAGGGGGTATGATTATTCACAGCCTGGTAAATATTTTGTAACCATCGTAACAAAGGACAGGGAATGTTTGTTTGGCAATGTGATTAATGATAATATGGTCTTGAATGATGCAGGAAAGAGCGTAAAAGGATTTTGGCTCAGCATACCAGAGCATTATCCAAAGGTTGTGTTAGATGCATACATTATCATGCCCAACCATGTTCATGGTATAATTGTTATTAAAGATAAAAAATTCAATAATACCGTACCCGTAATACCCGTAGGGGTTCCCGTAATACCCGTAGGGGTTCAAAATCTTGAACCCCTACGGGATGACATTATTATACCCAAAATAAACCAATATCAAAAGATCATACCCCGGTCTTTGGGGTCCATTATCAGGGGATTTAAGATTGGCGTTACAAAATGGTTCAGAGAGTATACAGAGATTCATGACGTTTGGCAAAGGAATTTTTATGATCATATTGTACAAACGGAAAAAGAATTATGGAGGATCAGAGCATACATAAAAAACAATCCTGTTCATTGGGATAATGATATATCCTACTGATATATTTATTACATTCGTCCTATTGAAAATCGAAACCGATGAAAAAAAACATCTTGCTTTTCCTGATCCTTTTTGTTTTTCTTTCCTCCTGTCATCAGGGGGAACAGGGGAGGAGAAAGGGTTTCCGTGACACGATCATGGTCGCATGGAATGACCCGCATATTCTTGCGATGGGACGTATAAACCTGCAGGGGCCGGATCATGCAGTGTTCTACTGGCCGGGGACATCGCTGAAGGTCCGTTTTCAGGGACAGAAAGTGGAGATGTTGCTGAAAGATCAGCACGGGAAGAATTATTTTGATATTGTTATGGATAATCAACAACCTATTCTGTTTCACCCTGACAATAAAAAACATTGGTATGTATTGGCTGACAATCTTCCACCAGGAGAACATTTGCTGGAGTTCTTCAAACGGACGGAATGGACCCAGGGATCCACAGATTTTTATGGCTTCCGGGTTACGGGAAGGGCTGCCGTTTTACCTCCTCCCAAGAGCTCGGGAAAAGTTATAGAATTTTTCGGCAATTCGATCACCGCCGGCTATGCCGACCGCGATACGCTGGATGACCGTCCCGACAGTACCCTGACCGACAATTATGTTACCTACGGGGCGATCACGGCCCGTCATTACAATGCAGATTATTATTGTACGGCCAGGGGAGGTATCGGCATCCTGATCAGTTGGTTCCCAATGATCATGCCGGAAATGTATGACCGTTTGGATCCGGAAGATCCTGCCAGCAAGTGGGATTTCTCCCAAGTACAGCCGGATGTGGTGGTGATCAACCTTTTCCAGAATGATTCGTGGTTGGTCAAGATGCCGGATTATCCCGAATTCAAGCACCGTTTCGGGGAAACACCTCCCACAGAGCGACAGATCATTGATGCTTACAAGGATTTCACAGGAAAGATCCGTGCGGTTTATCCGGAAGCCCGGATTATCTGTGCACTGGGCCCCATGGATGCCGTGCGCGAGGGATCCCCGTGGCCCGGCTATATCCGGGAAGCTGTGAAAGAAATGAATGACCCTTCTATCTATACCCTCTTTTTCCCCTATTTGCAAAAGGACGGACACCCCAAAGTGAAAGACCACCGGGTGATGGCTGATACTCTGGTCCATTTTATTGACAGAAATATTAACTGGTAACAAAATGAAAAAAACGGCTGTTTTCTTTGTAACGTTCTTAATGGCAACAAGTATGACTATGTTTTCACAAAATGTAACGCTGCCTCTCTGGCCGGACGGGGTCCCCAACATGAAAGACCTTGGTAAGACCGAAAAGGCGGTGACCAGTGGTGGTATTACACGCATTTCGGATGTTCAGAAACCGGATATTGCCGTCTATCTTCCCTCCGGGGCCAATACTACGGGACAGGCTGTCGTGATCTGTCCGGGCGGGGGATACCATATCCTGGCCTATGACTGGGAAGGTACAGACATCGCCAAATGGCTCAATTCACTCGGTATTGCGGGTATTGTGCTGAAATACCGCCTGCCGGTGGATGAGAGTAACATCATCAGCTATCTCTCTCCCCTGATGGATGCCAAAAGAGCCATCAGGCTGGTTAAATATCATGCGAAAGAATGGAACATCGACCCCAGGAAGGTGGGGGTGATGGGCTTTTCTGCAGGAGGACATCTGGCATCCACCCTGGGTACCCATTTTGACAAGGGCGATCCTAGCGCCAAAGATCCGGTGGCACGCGAAAGCTCACGCCCCGATTTTATGCTGCTGGGGTATCCTGTCATCTCCATGACCGACTCCATTACCCATATGGGGTCCAAAGAGGCGCTCCTGCGCAGCGACCCCTCGCCGGCGCGGGCACGGGAATTTTCCAATGAGTTGCATGTGAATAAAGAAACGCCACCTACCTTTATCTTTCTTGCAGCGGACGATAAAGCAGTTCCTCCGGAAAACAGCGTCGTGTTTTTCGAGGCATTGAAGAAAAACAATGTTCCGGTGGAAATGCATATTTATCCGAAAGGGGGACACGGATTTTCTCTGGCCATCAATAAAAGCAAGCATACGGCACGATGGACGGAAGATGCAGCGGCATGGCTGAGGTGGATCGATGAACGTTGAAGAAGTAAGAATGATGAATGATGATTGATGAATGATGAATTTGGAATGGTTGATGTCGTTGTGAAAGAAGTTAATATGTTAAATTATAAAAATACAGGGATGAAAAAAATGCATTTTTTTGGACTCCGGATATTCGTTACCGGACTACTTTTCCTTTCTGTGCTTTCCGGATATACCCAGTGTGCTGACCGCGGGAAGGTACTGGAAGGATTGACATTTCACAGTCATCTTATGGGTGATGTGAGATATACTATTTACCTGCCTCCCGGATACGAAACCAGTGTCCGGCGCTATCCTGTCGTGTATTTGTTGCACGGATATACCGATGACGATACGGGATGGCTACAGTTTGGCGAAGCAGACCGTATTGCAGGAGAAGCGATCCTGAAAGGTGAGATTCCCCCTATGATCCTCGTGATGCCTGATGGAGGAGTGACCTGGTATGTCAATGACTACAAGGGCAAAAAGCCCTGGGCGGATATGTTCATAAAAGAATT
>WFSC01000056.1 GCA_015486185.1 Bacteroidales bacterium
ACAAATCGTATGCCAGAGTTGGACAATGAGTGAATGAGTGAATGAGTGAATGATTGAATGAGTGAATGTGTGAATGGGGCAGGGAAAGATGGAAGTAGGAATATTGGAATGATGTTTATTAACTTATCATTAATCATTCCGTTCAGCGATCAACACTCAACGATCAACGTTCCAAAAGTTTCTTCATAGCCTCCCTGTTTCTGGTGTTGGTAATATCTTTGGCCCCGGGAGTATAGAGATAATCCAGTAGGTCATGATATCTTTCAGTGATCTTTCCGCGGATCATTTTCATGGTTGAGTTAAGCAGGCCGTTATCTTCAGTGAATCCCTCTTCCAGTATTCCAATGGCTGCCGGCATCCATCTTTGTGGGAACATATTGGCATATTTTCCACCGGTACGGTATTCTTTCAGTTCTTTTTCTATCATTTCCAGGGCTGCTTTTTGTCCTTCTTCGCTGGCCGGGTTCAAACCCTTTTCACTAAGAAATTTTTTCAGCGCTTCGATATTGGGATAGAGTAAAGCTACCGTGTAGGGGTTCTGGTTATTGTAAAGCATGGTTTGTTCGATGAAGGGGGATTGGTCGGTAAATGCTTCTTCAATGCCTTCAGGACTGAATTTTTCACCGTCATCTGCGATGAGCAGGCTCTTAAAACGGCCCAGTACAAAAAGGAATCCGTCTTCATCCATGTAACCCAGGTCGCCGGTGTAGAGCCAGCCGTCTTTCAGGGTTTCGCGGGTAGCTTCCTCATTTTTCCAGTATCCCGCCATCACATTGTCACCTTTTACCACGATTTCTCCCTTTTCTCCTACAGGCATTTCATTGCCATCTTCATCCAGTATTTTAAGTTCCAGATCCTTAACCAGAAAACCGGATGATCCCAGTTTGTGGCGGCGCGGGGCATTGGCCGAAATGACCGGTGCGGCTTCCGAAAGTCCGTAACCCTGATACATGGGAATGCCAAGAGCATAGAAAAAACGTTGTAACTCAATGTCCAGGAGGGCTCCGCCTCCGATAAAGTATTGGAGATTTCCTCCGAAATTCTCACGAATTTTGGAGAACAGGATCTTGTCATACAACTTTAACAGCGGTTTTTTCAGTTTTTGTAGTCCCTTTCCCTTATTGTAACCTTCCTTGTTATAGGCATAGGCCGTTTTCAAAGCACGGTGAAACAATTTTTCAGCGCCTTTCCCTTTCTGTGCCACTCCCTTTTCAATGTTTTTCCGGAAATTCTTCGCCAAAGCAGGCACACTATAAAGCAAATGGGGTTTTACTTCCTTTATATTAACAGGTATGTTTTTCAGAGTCTCCATGGGCGTTTTCCCGATAGCAATAGATGCTATGCTGGCACCTTTTCCCATAAAGCTATAGAGTCCTGCAGTGTGTGCAAAAGAATGGTCCCACGGAAGGATCAGCAGGCTTTTCCAGTGTTGTGGTATATCGATCAGGCTGTAGGCCTGATTTACATTGACTACATAATTCTTATGCATTAGAATGATCCCTTTCGGATCGGCTGTGGTGCCGGAAGTATAGCTGATATTGGCATAATCATCTTCGCCGACAGCTTCTTTGGCTTTTTCCAGTTTTGCGGGATCATCTTTCAGTATCTTGTCGCCCCGGCTCATGACGTCTCCTACAAAGATCTCGTTTTCTCTCAGTTCGTCGATGGGGTCCAGTATAATTACTTTTTCCAGCATTTTCAGCGAAGATTCGACTTCCCTGACTTTGGGCAGTTGCTGCGCTGAAACAATGACCATGCGGGATCCGGAATGGTTCATGCGAAAACGTACCTCTTCAGGTGATAGTTTAACTGATAAAGGCACATTCACAGCACCGGTATATAATACCCCCAGCTCACTGATCATCCAGAGGTTTCTGCCTTCCGAGAGCAAAGATATCCTGTCCCCTTTGTTAATGCCCATATCCAGAAGTCCGGAGGCAAGACGATATACATCCTGTCTTATTTCGGAATAGGTAGCTCCTTCATACACTTCCGCTTTCTTTTCCCAAAGAAAAACGTTAGATCCATATTGTTTGACACTTTCTTCAAAAAAATGAATTATAGTCCTCATAAATAGAATGTTAGACCCTGTAGCAGGGAGGTTTGACATTGCTAAGATAAAAAAAAAGTGAAAATATGATCAGATCAGGTTAATATCTTGGAGGCTGGTGAAGTGGCACAGGAATTAATTGTGGGATAATAAATGATTCCTTCAGATAAGTTTTTTCTCCCGTGCCATATGAAGAATAGAGTTGGCAATTGTATCTTTCGTCATTGTACTGCAATTGAAAAGTACATCAAAAACGGTATGGTCGGCTTCTTTTTTCAGGTAGTATTCCAGGAATTTCTTTCTTTTTTTATCCATTTCGCGTATGATCTTACAGGCTTGTTCCAGTTTGATGTCATGGTTTTTTGCTACCTGTACGGATCGCCAGCGTGCAGGAGCCATTAACCTGACATGAAGAGAGGATTCAATATTTCTTGTAAGGGCAACACCGGCTCTTCCGACAATGACTACATATCCTTCCATGGCTGTGGCCCGGATCACCTCACCTATTGTCTTACGAATGGTCCAGTCGCTACGATAATATAACTTTTTCTCCTGCGAGATCAGCAGGTCCTCAATAATATTTCTCTCCTTGTATTCAAAAATATATTTGATCTCCCGAGGTGTCAACCCAAGTTTCCGGGCACTTTCATCCAGGATCTCTTTGCTGATCCAATGCCATTTCTTTTTTTTTGCATGCTTTTCATTGATCCTGTTTGTGAGCATTTCAGCGATAATTTTGGATGGACAGCCATATTCGCGTGAAATGGTAATTACCGGACCGGGTGTGACAATCTGTCTTTCACGCTCCAGCAGGCGCTCAAGTGCATATTTGGACAGGTTTATTTTGACCATGGCGCAAAATTCAACGCTTTAAATTAATTAAAATTAATGATAATCTCAAAAGATATGTTATAAAAGATAAACGTTTTATTATATTTCTTTTGGAAATGTTTTCTAATCTCGTAATTTCGCATCCTGATCTGGTAAAATCAAATCTTTGAATTATGACTGAATATATAAGAAAATCTTTGAGAGACTCTACGGTAGCCCGGTGGACAGCCCTGGTACTGGCTTCCTTTTCTATTTTCGGAGCTTATTATTTTAATTATGCACTTTCTGCCCTCAAGCCTATGCTGGAGAGTATTTTGGGGTGGAACAGTGAGGATTTTGGCACCTATACCTCTGCCTATGCCTGGTTCAATGTTTTTTTGTTTATGCTTATCATCAGTGGTTTTGTTCTGGATAAGCTGGGGATCAGAAAAACAGGATTGGGAGCCACCCTGGTTATGTTTATCGGGACAGCTATCAATTACTGGGCTGTGTCCCATCATTTTCCCGATAATGCAGTAGTACATTTGCCTTTGTTAGGGGATATGAAGACACAGGTTTTGTGGTCATCCTTTGGTTTTGCCATTTTTGGTGTGGGGACTGAGGCGACGGGTATCACCATTTCCAAAGCCGTGGTGCGGTGGTTCAAGGGAAAAGAGATGGCTACGGCCATGGGTATGCAGATGGCCATCGCCAGACTGGGTACTTTGCTGGCATTAGCTATATCCCTGCCCCTGGCTAAGAAATTTACAGTGACAGCTCCTATTCTTTTTGCACTGATCGTTATGTTGATAGGTGTGGTATCCTTTATCTCGTTCTCACTGATGGATATCAAACTGGATAAATCGGAAGTAAACCTCAACAACGATAAATCCGAAGAAGAAGAATTTAAGATCAGAGATATTGTTTTTATTGTAAGCAACAGGGGATTCTGGTTTATCGCCATTTTATGTGTGCTGTTTTACTCGGCCGTATTTCCGTTTCTGTTTTATGCTACCGACTTGATGATCAACAAATACAATGTTAGTCCTTATCTTGCCGGAGGGATCCCTGCTTTGCTGCCTTTTGGAACGATCATTCTTACCCCTGTTTTTGGAGGTATCTATGATAAATTTGGGAAAGGAGCGACGATCATGATCATCGGATCATTGATCCTGGTATTTGTACATGGCGTACTGGCCATCCCTTCTATAAGAATATGGTGGGTGGCCGCTACAATGGTTATTATCCTGGGGATAGGATTTTCACTGGTGCCATCGGCCATGTGGCCCTCCGTACCTAAGATCATTCCTGAGAAACGACTGGGTACAGCCTATGCCGTTATCTTCTGGATACAGAATATAGGCCTGTTGTTCGTTCCGCTACTGTTGGGTTTTGTCCTGAATGCTACCAATCCCGATGTTTCGCCCAATAAACAACTGGTAAAAAGTGCTATAGAAAAAGCCTATGCGAATGTACTGCCTAAAGCTTCCTTTACCCCCAAGGAAATAGATCGTGCTATTGACAAAACCACCGGTACGGCAGTGGACTCTATTGTTCAGTATTCACACTATGAAACCGTTCCCTATGAAAAAGTAAATACACAAAAAGTAGAAAATGAGATCTACAACGGTATTATGAAAAGCCTTGGGAACATTAATCTTAACGGTAATAAGAAAGTAGTGATGGACGAAGTGATACATGCCGGGGCTGCAAGCGCATACACAACAATAAACCGTGAAAAACTGAATATCCGGTACGATTATTTCTATGATATCCTCATTTTTCTCGGCCTGGCCATCTTATCCGTATTATTTGCCTTCCTCCTGAAAATGGAAGACAAAAGAAAAGGTTACGGCCTGGAAATGCCGAATATCAAGAAGGAGACCGTTGTTGAATGATGGTTCACCGTTCATCGTTCAACATTCAACGATCATCGATCAACGTTCAACGGTCACCGTTCCCAATCACCGCTTCTCTGTCGGAGCCGACTGAGATGAGGGTTACGGGAATGCCGGTTTCCTTTTCGATGAATGCCTTGTAGTTTTTCAGCTCTTCAGGCAGGTCGTCATATTTTCTGATGCCGGAAATATCCCGGCTCCATCCCTTAAAGGTTTTGTAAACCGGTTCGATGGGGTCTTCGAGTGAGAAGGGCAGGTTGCCGGTTTCCTTTCCGTTTATCCGGTAATGGGTACATACCCTGAACGTATCCAGTCCTGTAAGAACATCCGGTTTGGTCATGATCAGTTCGGTAACGCCATTAAGCATGATAGCATAACGCAGGGCAGGCAGGTCGAGCCATCCGCATCTTCTTGGACGGCCTGTGGTTGCTCCGAATTCATGCCCTTTTTCCCGTAAAAACTCCCCGTCTTCGTCATGCAGTTCCGTAGGGAAGGGGCCACTACCCACGCGGGTGCAATAAGCCTTGAATATTCCTTTAATTTTTCCGACACGGGAAGGTGCCAGCCCCAGGCCCGCCAATGCACCTGCCGTGATAGTATTGGAAGAGGTGACGTACGGGTAGGTGCCGAAATCAATATCGAGCAGGGTCCCTTGTGCACCTTCTGCAAGAATACTCTTCTCATTTTCCAACCATTGGTTGATAAGGTATTCACTTTCAACCAGCCTGAAACGCCGGATCATATCAAGGCCCTCGAACCATTTTTTCTCATAATCGCCCGGATCCACTTTGTAGCGGTACATTTTCAAAAGATCGGCATGCTTTTGTGTAAGGGTTTTGTATTTCTTCTTAAAATCACTGCGGATAATATCTCCTACCCGTAAACCATTGCGTCCGGTCTTATCCATGTAAGCCGGACCGATACCCTTAAGTGTGGACCCTATCCTGGAGCGTCCTTTGGCAGCTTCGGAAGCTGCATCCAGCATACGGTGTGTAGGAAGGATGAGGTGGGCTTTGGTAGAGATGAACAAACGATCCGTCAGATCAACCCCTTCCCGTTCCAGAGCCTGTATCTCATCAATAAAAATGGCAGGATCAATAACTACACCGTTCCCTATGATGTTGAGCTTGTCTTTGCGGAATACACCCGAAGGAATAGTATGCAGTATGAATTTTCTGTGATTGAATTCCAGAGAATGCCCGGCATTGGGTCCACCCTGAAAACGGGCGATTACCTCATAACCGGGAGTTAACACATCAACGATCTTCCCCTTGCCTTCATCACCCCATTGTAATCCCAACAATACGTCTGCTTTCACGGTTTTGTTTTTCTTAATATATAGTTATATGACCTTTCCGGCCTGCAAATATACATCAGAAAAACATAGGTAAGAATGAAAAGAGGAAATTGTTGATTATTTTTCTTTTTCGCTGGCTTCCTTATTTTTCTCACTATCAAGGGAAACGCCGTAAATATACAGGGCATGATAAAGCGGCTTGAAGTTGTTCAGCTCACTCGCCGTCCGGATGATCTCATGAATACGCGGATCGCAAAATTCAATGACCGCTCCCGTTTCCGTATCGATCAGGTGATCATGCTGCCGGCAATGATAGGATTTTTCATACTGGGCTATATTCTTTCCAAACTGGTGTTTGATCACCAAATTACAATCCAGAAGTAATTCGATGGTATTGTACAGAGTGGCGCGGCTGACCTGATAGTTTTTATTCTTCATATTGATGTATAAAGATTCAATATCAAAATGGCCATCCGTTTTATAAATTTCTTTCAATATAGCAAACCGCTCCGGCGTTTTCCGGTGTCCTTTTTTTCCAGGTATTCTTTGAATATTTTCTTAACCGTTTCCTGTGTTTTTTTAGATGCCATAATTATGTCCTCAATTAAAAACCGGCCTAAAAATACATAAAATTACCATATAAAAAAAGCTTATTTAGATTTAATATAATTATTTAAATATACTGAATCAATTTACACACAGACGGATAATAATGGCTGCCTGTTGCTGGTTTCTGGGTACCGGGAGGATAGCTCAAAGGCGTTGGTTGTTCCTGGTTCCTGGTTGCTGGTTGCTGGTTGCTGGTTGCTGGGAATAAAAGCTATCACGCAGAGACCGCAGAGCAGCGCGAAGTAACGCAAAGAACAATATATTACGCCCTAAACCCTAATCCCCTAAACCCTAATCCCTTAAACTCTAATCCCTTAAACCCTAATCCCTTAAACTCTAATCCCTTAAACCTATCTGCTTTATCGCTTTATCTCTTTATCTCTTCATCGCTTCATCGCTTCATCAGGTGCTGGGTGCCGGTAAAAATCCTAATCGATAAACACCACTATTGAATGACAAATGTATGACCATTGAATGACCAATTGCTCCACGAGAAGGGACAAGAGTTATTCGCCTGTATATTCTTCCCGGTTTACGGAATCTATTCCCTTGATCCGGGCCAGTTTCAGGATCAGGTTGTTGAGGTGGACGGTATTGTGAACATATACATCCAGTGTTGCTTCAAAGATCCCGTCTATTACATCGACATTCAACGACCGTATATTTACATCCAGTTGTTTGGATATGATGGTGGTCATATCATTCAGTATGCCCATTCTGTCAATGCCCTGGACCTTTATGCGGGAAAGAAAGGCTTTTACCTTATGGGTTGTCCAGCGTACCGGTATGATCCGGTCCCCGTGTTTGGCAGCCAGTTGAATAATATTTGGGCAGTTTGCCTTATGAATGACAATGGTGTCAAGCTCCTTGTCCAGATACCCTACCACCGGGTCTCCCGGTATAGGTTTACAACAGTTGGCAATGGTATATTCCGAATCTTCATCATTCACATTCTCCCGTAATAGAACCGGCTTTTTCTTGTCAGGAGTTGCTCCCGCCTTCTTTTTGGAAGCCGGTGAATTGATCCCTTTCAGTAACTGAAGGGTCCAGTATCTTACAAGCTTGTTCCGTGATTTCTTTTTCAGGATCTCTTCCACGTTGTCCAGTTCGATCAGGCCCAAACCAATTTTACTGTATAATTCATCCTTGGTCAGGGATTCATAGGCATTCATCAGTTTTCTGAACACGTAGGCATTTGGTGTAATATTCAGTTCTTTGAATTTTCTGTCCAGTTTTTCCTTGCCAATTTTGATGCGGCTGTTCTTTTCTGTTTTCAGGGCGTTCTTTATGCCGACTTTGGCTTTGGCCGTGATAACGAAGTTTAGCCATTCCGGCTGGGGACGTTGTTTATCGGAGGTAAGCACTTCTACCTGGTCCCCGCTGGATAATTTATAACTTAAAGGTACCAGCTTATGGTTTACTTTTGCTCCGATGGCATGGTTGCCGATCTCCGTGTGTATCTCATAGGCAAAATCAAGTACCGAGGCATTCTTGGGGAGCGACTTGATGTGTCCTTTGGGGGTAAAGACCAATATCTCTGAGGAGAACAGGTTTAATTTGAAATCGTCCAGGAACTCCAGGGCATTGTTATTGGGATTTTCCAGCATCTCCCTGATCCTTTTGAGCCAGGTATCCAATCCGCTTTCCTGGGCATTGATACCCTTGTATTTCCAGTGGGCGGCATAACCACGTTCGGCAATCTCATCCATTCTGCGTGATCGGATCTGTACTTCTACCCATTTCCCTTCATGGCTCATGACGGTGGCATGTAATGCTTCATATCCGTTTTCCTTGGGCTTGCTGACCCAGTCGCGCAGCCGGTCGGGTTTGGGTAAATATATATCCGTAACCAACGAGTAGATAAGCCAGCACATCGCTTTTTCCGATACCCTGGGCTTGGGATCAAAAATGATGCGTATAGCCATCAGATCATAAACTTCCTCAAAGGATACATTCTTTGTCTGCATCTTTTTCCAGATCGAATAGATCGATTTAGGCCGTCCGTTGATGTCAAAATGGATATTATTCTCTTCAAGTTTCTGGATGATCGGCATGGAAAAACGGTTGATCTCGGCCACCCTTCTCTTTTCATTACTTCTGACTTTCTTTGATATCTCTTCATAGATTTCCGGATGGCGGTATTTCATGCTGAGGTCTTCCAGCTCTGTTTTTATCTTGTACAGTCCCAGCCGGTGAGCCAGGGGGGCATAAATATATATGGTTTCCGAGGCGATTTTAAGCTGTTTCTCCACAGGCATTGCATCCAGCGTCCGCATATTATGGAGACGATCGGCCAGCTTGATAAGGATGACACGCATATCATCGGAGAGGGTCAGCAGGATCTTTCTGAAGTTTTCCGCCTGCGAGGAGGACTGTTCGGAGAAAGCTCCGGAAATTTTTGTCAGGCCGTCAATGACGTTGGCCACTTTTTTGCCGAACAGATGTTCTATATCTTCCAGAGTATAGTCTGTATCTTCCACCACATCATGCAGCAGGGCACAACTGATGGAGAGGGATCCCAGGCCGATCTCTTCCGAAACGATCCTGGCTACGGCCAACGGATGACAAATATAAGGTTCTCCCGAACGCCTGCGCATATCCTTGTGTGCCAGAAATGCCAGGTTGAACGCTTTTTCCACTATTTCCCGGTCGGCTTTCTTCTTCAAACGAGGACTGTTTTGGAGCAAAAGACCAAACTGCTCCTGGATCATTTTGTTCTCATCGTTTGTTAAAACCGACTTTGTTTCCGTCATGCCGTTTTGCGATACCATCCTTTTCCCTAAAAAAATCAATATTTACAAAATTAGTCAAAAATCGGTGAACTAAATGACGAAGCGCAAATATTGTTCCATGTTCCATGTTCCAGGTTCCAGGTTTCATGTTTCATGTTTCATGTTCCATGTTCCATGTGCTTGGTTGCTGGCCTGACTCCGTTGCAGCTCTCCGATACATCACCTGTGGTGCTGCTCAGGGATCTGTAACTAATACAGGCAAAGCATTCACTCATTCACTCATTCACTCATTCACTCATTCACTCATTCATTCATTCATCCTTCTCTTCGTCTCTCCAGTCTCTCCGTCACTAAGTCTCTCCTTCTTTCCTTCTCTCCCTCTCTCCCTCTCTCCACCGTTACATTGGCGAACCTCGCAAGCCAACCTACAGATCGAAGTTTGTAAAAGAGTTGTTTTCTTACCACTATACACCTAACTATATTTCGGCACTATTCTGATTATGCTGCCGTATTATAGATTTTTTATTATATTTACCTGAATTTTTAAAGTTATCGCTACGGACAGGTTAAATATGGAACAATTAAAGTATGGTTTTAAAGAGGCGGGATTTTTGAGAACTGTTGACATAGTGAGGTTTTACAGAACGCTTGATCCAAAAATAAAAACCACAACCATTAACTGGCGGATATATGCTTTGGTTCAACAGGGCGTATGAACACTAAGCTCAACAAGCTGAAAAAATCAAATCCCGAAGCTTTTTTCTATTGGTATAAGATTTTTTCATTACTATATGCTGAATAAAACAGATACATTTTATGACCAACAAGGAATTTAAGAAACTAAAAGATAATCTTTGGCTTGCTGCCAACAAGTTACGTGCGCAGTATTTTAAAAAATAACACCTGCCGCCAATAAATAGTCTTCAAACGGTGCGTAGCACAGGGGAGTTGCATACACTATGAAAAACAGAAACATAAATAATATTAAAGATCAGGTGAAACATAAAATGAATTCCCGATATTTATTAATGCTTGTAATTATCACTATTTCCATTAATATTTTTGGACAAGAAAAGAATATTAATAGAAATGTAATTTATTATGAACTTGGTGGCACTGGCTTTGGACCAGTTTCCGTAAATTATGAAAGGGATTTTTTACTTAATGAGAAAGTTGTTTTTGCGCCCGGAGCAGGAATTTCATTAACCAGGTATATTAATGAAGGCGGAACATATAATATTCAAGAACATCAAATATTTTTTCCAATACAGGTCAATTTTTTATTTGGGAAAAAGAATCACCGGTTTGAAGCAGGATATGGGATGCCGCTTGCGGTAAAAAAGGATAGATTTGGAATCGTAGGAAGTGTTTATGTCTTGAGATTAGGATACAGATATCAGAATAGGAAATCAGGATTTTTATTTAGGGCAAGCATCAATCCTTCTGTAATTGTTTTTACTCCAACCATTATGGGTGGGTTATCTGTTGGCTACGTTTTTTAGCTCTAAATTAAAATCTTGAAGATATTCTGGTGTATGTAATAATAAGGAAAATGTGGATTAAACAGATAGATTATTAAAACAAAATAATACCTTGTAAGGAAAATAGATCAACAATAACGTATGCTATAAATGCATTTAGCGCAAAGTTTATTCTACGGTTTTATCTCAAAAATACATGCCTGTAAAGGATTCTATACAATAATGAAAAGTAAAACAAAACATAATGCTGACCGGAAAATCCACCATGCATCTTAATACAGATCCGCAAGTGAAGCAGAAACGGAAAACATATTTGTACAAAGCATTCCTTTTGATCTTGGTGTTGCCTGTTTTTGCCCCGGCCCGGGCCCAGGTGGAGAGCTGCAATGTTATCTGGGACAGTTCCAGCCGGGACTCCTGGGGCTCCATGCCGGCCGGCAACGGTGACATCGGCGCCAATGTCTGGGTGAATCCCGACGGGGAGATCCATTTCTATATCAGCAAGACGGATGCGTTCAGTGAGAATGGTCGGTTGCTGAAGATCGGCAAGCCTTACGCTTGCGCTGATCCCTAAACTATCTGGATCGGACAGGCAATGCATTCTATCATTCTATCATTCATTCACTCCCGCCTCCGCCATTATCTTCGCCAAGACTATGATGATCAAAGAAAGCTACGGCGGGCAAAGCATTCTATCATTCACTCATTCTATCATTCTATCATTCATTCATTCTTCTCTTCGTCTCTCCAGTCTCTCCGTCACTGAGTCTCTCCCTCTCTCCGTCTCCTTGATAAGATTATAAATTGCGGTGAAATTGTCCCGGGTAATCCGGGGGAATATTCGTTCAACATGCGGTATAAGGGATAAAAGTATTATCCTGAGCACTGTTATGAAACGTATAAAAAATCAGGTTAAACTTATCTGATTCTCAAAAAAATAACGTAACTTGT
>WFSC01000057.1 GCA_015486185.1 Bacteroidales bacterium
ATTGCGGAAAGAGGTGAAACATGCGGCGCGGTAATAGGTTCCTTAATGATTTTTGGCTTGATTTACGGCCGGGGAAAAAACAACCTGGGTGACTGGGATACATACAGAAAATCCCTCGTCCCTTCCGGTAAATTCTGTGAGCTTTTTGAAAAGAAGTATGGCAGTACCATGTGTTGTAATATACAGCAGAAAAAATACGGACGCTGTTTTCACCTGACACGTCCCGAAGAGCTGAAAGAATTTCAGGAAGCGGGTGCCACCGAAAAATGCAGTACCGTTGTCCAAAGCGCCGTAAACATAGCTGCCAATATTATCCTTGATGATAAAACAGCCGGATGATCCCTTTTACAGGCCTTTATCCGGCCGGGCAATCCATATATTAATAATTCTTTTTATGCTTCGAAATGATTTTTTATGAAAACCCGGTATAGTTATTTTTTAATTTTTTTCTTTTTCTCCGGTCTGTTATCTGCCCAGAATAACAACGTACATTTCACTGATGTTACCCAACAGGCCGGTATAGATTTCCGTTATACTTTCGGTGATACAATTTATGGGAATATTCTGGAGAGCAGCGGGTCAGGTATTACCATATTTGACTATAACAATGATAAATTTCCGGATCTGTATATGCTCAATGGAACTTATATAAAAGGTATTTCTGATCCCAGCGGAAAAATTTATCAAAACACCAGGAATAAACTTTATAAAAATAACGGCGACGGCACCTTTACTGATGTTTCGAAAGAAGCCGGCGTGGATGACCCTGCCTGGGGCATGGCCGCAGGAGCTATAGATTACGATAATGATGGGGATGAAGATCTGTACGTATTGAATTATGGCCCGAATGTTTTTTACCGCAATAACGGCGACGGCACCTTTACCGACATTACCCGGCAAACAGGATTGCAAGGTCCTGAGAAGCTGAATGGTTTTACAAAATGGAGTATTGGCGTAGCTTTCTGGGATTTTAATCATGA
Source organism: Bacteroidales bacterium (assembly GCA_015486185.1). Taxonomy (GTDB): domain Bacteria; phylum Bacteroidota; class Bacteroidia; order Bacteroidales; family VadinHA17; genus DRPN01. The sequence goes on from WFSC01000057.1 coordinate 981, forward strand.
CAATCGCCTGGACGCTTTGGTCGGGAACTTTCTGGCGTTTGATCCCGATTATATATCTCCGAAAACACCTCATATGATGCCTCACCCTTCCGAATACAAAGGGCAGGCAACCATGCTTTACCAGCAAATGCCGGACGGGAGCTTTAAGGATGTTACGAAAAAATACGGATTATTTTTCCCCGATTCAAAATGCATGGGACTAACTATCTATGATTATGACAATGATGGCGATCTGGATATTTTTCAAGCCAATGATCACCAGTACAACTTTCTTTTCCGGAATGACAATCTCAAATTTACGGATGTGGCCGTTGCCAGCGGTGTAGCTGCCAACAGTCATGGCATCGGTACCGGATCCATGCATGCCACCATAGGAGACATTGATGGTGACGGCCTGATAGATATCCTGGTCAGCGATCTCAGGTATGGGGCCTTGTACCGGAATACAGGGAATGGCATCTTTGAGGACATTACGGAACAAAGCGGGGTAGCCGGCGCCCTGGCAGGAAAAGGGGGCTGGGCAGCCGCTCTCTTTGATTATGATAACGATGGCGACCTCGACATCTTCATAGCCACGGGAACGGCAGAGGAACTGATCCTGCAATATCCGCTGCTGCTGGAAAACGATGGCAAAGGACACTTTCGTAATGTAGGCCCCGAAAAATGCAGTTACTTCTCGACCAAAAGATCCGGCAGAACAGCAGCCATCTGGGATTACGATAATGACGGAGACCTGGATATCATTGTTTCCCATATCGATCTGATGGCAACACCTGCCCTTCTCCGTAATGACGGAGGCAATCACAATCACTGGATGGGGATGAAATTAAGAGGTGCGAACGGAGACGCTTCAGCCATTGGCGCCAGGGTTACTGTAGAATATGGAAATAAAAAACAGGTGCTTATCAATCAATGGTCAACGAGCTATCTTTCGAACCACGATCCACGTGTTCATGTTGGCCTCGGAAAGAATACTTCTGTGGATAGGATAATTATCCAATGGACGGACGGGAAAAAAGAAGTATATAACAATCCTGATATCGACAGATATCTGTATATTGTAGAAGGAAAAGGGATCATTACTGAAATAAAATAAGAAAATATAACTTCAAAACTATGGAAAAAGATCAAGCCATACAGTTGCTCCGGGAATTCATTGACCGGCTGGACCGGAAAGATTTCAACCTGGAAGCATGGAAAAACTCCGTTACCCTGATCCTGGAGAAGGTCTTCGGCACAGGAGCTCCTGTAATAAATAAGATACAGGAGCTCAGCTATCACATGAGCAGTTGGGCCCTCCGCGATACACTGGGGAAATCTTCATGGGAAGAACAGATCCGGCGTAATGCCCGTGAGATACTGGAAACTGCCATTCTGGAACTGGAGATCACAGGAACAGAAGAAGGTACTAAAACAGAAGATGCCGCCTTCATCGTTCTCAGGGAAGCGTTGGAAAATGAATTAAAAGGTTCTCAATATAAGGAACTTAAGATCATCCTGGAAAAAAACAAAGACCCTGCTGCAAGAAAAGAAAAAGTCAACGAATTCATTCATTCCCTGGACCAGGACACCTTACAGAATATTCTGGGAACCCTCCTTTCAGATAACCGGTTATCAGGGAAACTTTAATTTTTTTAGAACCGGAAAATCAATTTATCGTGAGAAAGATCATCAATCCTTATGATCCCGAAAGAAATAAATGTTTCGGCTGTTCACCTACCAACCCCATCGGCCTGCACCTGACCTTTTACGAAGACGGCGAAGATATTGTCACCGAATGGGATCCGGAATATTATATGCAGGGCTACCTCAACGTTCTGCATGGAGGTATCCAGGCTACCCTGCACGATGAGATCGCCTCGTGGACGGTATATACCAAGCTGGAAACTGCCGGTGTGACCAGTAAACTGGAGATAAGTTATCAGAAAGCCGTCTATGTCAACAAAGGAAAAATCACTTTGCGGTCAAGGGTATTAACTCACGAAGACCGGCTGGCCACCATGTACACCCGGCTGTATGATGGCAACGGGAACCTTTGCTCGGAAGGGAAGGTGACATATTATATTTATCCTCAGAAGATCGCCATAGCCCGCTATAATTATCCCGGTGTGGAAGCGTTTTTTGAAGGTTGAACGATGATCGTTGATCGATGAACGGAAGGAGAGCCCCGACCGGTCCCCGAGTGGGCCGAGCTCAGCGAGGGTTGTATCG
>WFSC01000058.1 GCA_015486185.1 Bacteroidales bacterium
AGAAAATTCACAAGGTCCTTCGGTACATGTTGCATAACCTCCATTTGCCCCGAATTATAATTCAGGTTGCAAAATAACACTTTTTACAGAATTGTCCGTGGAAAAATAAAATGATAATAAAAAAAAACAGCACCTCTCTCCTGGAAAGGTGCTCCCTGATTGATAAAATATAACTGACCTGATAGTGATCAGATTATTGGTCCTTTGCCGGTTTTTGGTTCGGGAAAATCCGGTAAATTCTTATTAATAAAAGAACGCTTCAGCGAATCCATCCTGTGCAGCATCTTTTCCATCTCCCTGAACTGGCTGTCGAAACGGTCGAAGAAATAATCATGATTGAAAAAGTTATGATAAAACAACGAGTCGGCCGGGAAAAAATGTTCCAGTTTACTATCTAAACTATCAGGAAATGAGCTGAAAAAAAATGGCTTGAACTTTCCCAGTAAACTATCAGCATTAACAACAGTAGTATCGCCTTTTATGTTACTGTAGGACCAAACATAGGAAGAATCCATACGAACCAGGTTCCCGTTGTCATCATACACTTTGTTAACCTTGATATTAACAATGGGTTGTGGCTCTTTTAGAGAATCTGCCCGGGCTTTGTCGTTTTTTTTCTGCCCGGAAGACTGGCATCCGGTGATAAATATCAAAAGAATAAATGCCGGAAAATACATTATCTTTTTCATAATACACCCTCCTTTCCTGTTGTTTTTAATTCGGAAAAGTGCCTATCAAAGGGTGTGCCAATGACAAAATTTCAGCCTAACTATTTAAAATGTTTTTGATAAGAGCTTTCCAGCAATTTTATGGAAACCGGTCTGCCGTGCGCAGGATAAAATTGTTCACAACCGGTATTCAGAAGTTTCTCCCAGCTTTTTTTCAGGCTTTCCTCGTCGGTGATAAACCAGGGATAACAATCTTCCTTTTCCAGGCCAAACAGGGTGTCTCCGACAAAAGCAACTGCATCTTTCCAGATCAGTGACGAGGAACCCATGGTATGTCCCGGTGTATGAATAATGGTTGCAGGAAAAGGATCAGGATGATAAGGCTCATCATTCCAGATAATATCAGGTTCAACAGGGGTATAATTACCCATCTTTTTGAAAAAATACCGTCCCAGAAAAGAAACAACTTTTGTTGACGCCCGGGTTCCTTTTGGCACAGGTGTCATCCCTTTTCTTAAATAATCCGCTTCTTTTTCATGCACAATGACACGTGCATGGGATACTTCTTTGATAAGGCTTAGCCCCCCCGTGTGATCATAATGAGTATGCGTGAGAAATATAAAACGTATCCTGTCAGGAACTATATTCTGTTTGGTAAGAAAAGAAAAAAAAGCAGCTTCCTTCTTTCTGACACCGGCATCAACCAATAAAAAATTATCATCATAGGGCAGGAGATAAATATGAGTCATGCCCGACCGGAAAGTTAAAAATTCATGCCTGGGTTCTACCATAATTTTCCTTTCTTTTTCTGCGATAATACGCATTTTTTATTAAAACAAACAAACACCTTTATATCATCAACCTGATTCACATTTTTTTCTCAAAGCTTAAAGAAGATAAAATAATGTTTACTAAATGTCAGGTCAGTGATTTTTCATTTTTGGCATTGACAAACAAAATATCGCCGACATTATCAAAACCGAGAAACAGTTTTTCCTTTTCATGCTTTAGTTGTGAGGAAACAAAACCACATATTACAAGTCCGGCATCTGCAGAATGGGTATTAACCAGTTTCTTAAAAGAGGTATCTTCTGTCTTGTCCAGGATCATAACATTTTTCCTGCTGATGGGCAGACGTCCCTCTTCAATTTTTTTGACCAGATCATCTTTGGTCTGTCCGGCTTCCTTCTCATCACTGACGGCAAACAGACGTATGCTGCTTTTTTTCCATACAGGATGCCCTGAAATGATATACCCCACCAGGATCATCAAATTGGTATTTTCCTGGTCATAGGGCGATATCCAGATATGAATATCGTTGTTGAAACGGAAAGGAGTGGGGGCACTGCCTAATACCAATACATCATAATTGCCGGCCCTAACCAAAGAGTAATTGTCCGTTATCTGCGTCAGATTTTCCGGATTGATCTTGTCATACTCAAAAAGGATCATGTTGTTTTCCATACCAGAGATGCCGGGTAATTGAATAGTCTGGGCTATAGCCGAAGTATAGGAGGGAGAGATCAGGGTATCGATATAGACATTTGAATGTTCCGTTTCCGACTTTTTGACCAGTAATTTAAGCTGATGGGCCGCTTTCTCACGCGTCTGAACGGAGAAATAATCTTCCAGCAGATGAATATACGTACCAAATCCATAGCGATAAGACAACCAGGTAAGTAAACGGAAAGCTTTGTCACGCTGAAAACTGTCTTTACTGATACATACCACCGAAGGACGCCAACGCTGTTTTTTGGAGGATTTTTTCCGTTGTTGCATAAAAACCTGAAGATTGCGGTTGATCTGATAAAAAGCTGCTTCAAAAATGGCCTCAAATCCCCGGCGATCTTTGTGATGCATCTGAATAAACCAATAGATCAGACTGATCATTACCAGCGCTGAAAAAGCATATAAAGTGTTTATCTTGAACATGAGTCCGAATGCCATAATAAATCCCAGCAATGAGATATACCAGCGTGACCGGAAAGAGGGCCGGTAGGAAGGATCGGCTCCGAAATGATATAAAAAAGAGATAAGGCACAATGAACCATAGTCAACCATAAAAAACATGGTGATCACCTGGGCAACCGAATTGATGCTTCCCAGGGCAACAAATACCAAAGCGATCAGCGAAGTGATCAGTGTAGCTGCTACGGGTTCGTTGGTATCCCCCTTACCCCTGGAAAGAAAACGGTTAACACCTTTTCCCGGAAACGAGTGGTCGTTGGCAAGGGCCTGTAAAGTGCGGGGAGCAACCATAATGGAACCCAGTGCCGAAGATAAAGTGGAAGCTGCCAGTCCAAGAGGTACAACAACAGGGCCATATTTGGCTATCTTAGCCATAATGAGCTGGTTGTTGACAAGATCTTCCGGTGATGCGGAAATATTCATCTTCCATGCAATGAAAAAATAAATGATCATACCCGACACCGTGGCAGTGATCGTACCGATCGGTATGGAACGGGCTGGTTTTTTCAGGTCGCCGGACAGCCCTACACCGGCAGTCATACCCGTAAAAGCCGGAAAAATAATAGCCAGTACGAAAAAGAATTGGTTCATATTCCGTACAGAAAAAGCTTCATACTGATGAGATGCCTGATAACCGGTTTTTCCAATAAAGAACATGGTCAGGGCAGTGAACAGAATGACAACGATGAGATACAGTGTTTTCACCCCTATATTCGCACCCCTTTTCAACATGAGCCAGGCCAGCAGGATCATGGAAGGAATGCTGATAACCTGACGCGGAAGAATCAGGTTATAATGCTCACGTACATAATCAAATAACGGAGAAAAAGATTCGGTAAAGGCAATAATATAAAATGCAACGGAAATGGCCTGCGAGAAGTACAGGGCAATACCGATGGTTGCACCAATATTCAGACCGAAAGAACGGGATATGATGAAATATTCCCCCCCGCCTTCCACTTTCTCATTGGTGGCCAGTTCGGAGATGGCCAGGGCTGTGGGGATCGTGACCATGTGCCCGATAAGAATGATCATGCCTACCCCTAAAAAACCAAGGGTACCAACCGCAAACCCGAAACGCAGAAAAAGGATCGCTCCCAGAATGGTGGAGATGGCTGTGAAAAACACAGGGGCCGTACCGAATGTTTTTTTTGTTGCCGTCATGAAGAATAGCTTTACCCTGTAAAGATTCAAATAATTTTTGATATTTTATCTTTTGTATCCGGGAAAAATCATCCCGGTCTTCTTTACTATTTCTTTCAGTTTTTGATAGTTTTTTACCATTATCTCCCGTTTTTGCGGATTAAATAACAGGGCAGTGGGGTGACGCAGAGGATAGATCAGGTAATTGTCCGTATGGATGAATGAGCCGAAAAGATAACGGTACTCCTTTCTGGGTGGACGGGGAATACCCGAGCGGATAAGCATAAACTTTAGGGCCTGGAAACCCAAAGGAACAAATATCTCCGGCCTTATAATCCGAATTTCTTCCTCCAGCCACGGAGTGCAGGCATCCCATTGCTGCCGGGAAGGCCGGCGTGACTTCGGGAGCATACACTTGATCAGGTTGGTGAGATAAAAATCCTCGCGCCTGACACCTGAAGCAGCCAGTAATTCATCAAAAAGCTTTCCCGAAGGACCGGTAAACATGCGGCCCGTATGATTCTCCACATCACCCGGCGACTGGGCAATCATCATAACCCGTGACCGCATACTTCCCTCAGGCAAAACAGGTCTGATACGCGTCATATGCAGATCACACCGCTTACATTCGGCAATTCTTCTGTAAAGTTCGTCCCGTTCAATCATAAGG
>WFSC01000059.1 GCA_015486185.1 Bacteroidales bacterium
GGTTTTGATGAGGTGTATGATATTTTTGCCGTCAGGATCATTCTGGACAGTACGGGGGAAAAGGAGAAAGAAGATTGCTGGCGGGTTTATTCCATTGTGACAGATCTATATACGCCAAACCCTAAACGTTTGCGTGATTGGATATCTATCCCTAAATCGAACGGATACGAGTCATTACATATTACGGTAGTCGGACCGTCCGGTAAATGGATTGAGGTACAGATACGGACCACACGTATGGATGAGATCGCAGAGAAAGGATTTGCAGCCCACTGGAAATATAAAGAGGGAAGCCGGCAGCAGGCCATGGATGAATGGTTACAAAATGTCAGGGAAATAATCGAAAACTATGATCCTCATGCTGAAGATATTGTGGATCAGATGAAACTGGATCTCTACAGCAGGGAAATTTTTGTGTTTACTCCGAAAGGAGATGTGATCCGTTTGCCGGAAGGAGCGACCCTGCTGGATTTTGCCTTTGCCATTCATTCAGAGGTTGGTATGCATTGTACAGGGGGAAAGATCGATAACCGGGTGGTACCAATCCATCATACGTTACAGACCGGTGACAGGGTGGAGGTGATCACATCCAAAAATCAAAGACCTGCCGCCGATTGGCTTGCTTTCGTGCGGACATCCAAAGCACGTGCCAAGATCAAACAATCCCTGAATGAGGAGCAGATGAGAGCTGCAGCAAATGGAAAGGAAATACTGATGCGACGGCTAAGGAACTGGAAAATTCCGTTTTCTGACGAAACGGTCAAAAAGTTACTGCAACATTACCGGATCAAACTGGCCAGAGACTTTTACGCCATGATCGCTGACGAAGAAATTGATCTCAGGGAGATCAAGGAGATTCTTACAGTTCCTGCAACAGAAAAGAAAGAAGAAAAAGGACGCGATAAACTTCCTGAGAACCGCCTGGGTATTGTAGCTCCGCAGAAAAAAAATGAGGATTATCTGCTGATCGACGAAAAGATGAAGAACGTTGATTACAAACTGGCCAAATGCTGTAATCCGATCTTCGGAGATCCGATCTTCGGCTTTGTAACGATTAGCGAAGGGATCAAGATACACCGGCAGGATTGTCCCAATGCCAAATGGATGAAGGAAAAATATCCCTACCGCATTGTTCCTGCACGCTGGACAGAGGTAAAGGATAAGCCTTCATTTGAAGCCATGATAAGAGTCACAGGTACCGATGAAATAGGGATCGTGAACCGTATTACTGAGCTGCTGTCCAATGAACTGAATGTTAATATTCGTTCTATTTCATTTTCCGGTAAAAAAGGAAGTTTTGACGGACGTATCAAGGTGGTGGTGGCCAATGCAGACCATCTGGAAATTATCCTTCGTAAATTACTGAGAGTTAAAGGCGTTGCAAAAGCAACAAGATACGGAAGAGAGTAAGAAAAGATCAACGTTCACCGATCATCGATCATCAATCATCGTTCCTAAAGTATGTGTGCGGGGTATTTGATATCTACCAGAAACAAACCATGAGGAGGTACAGAGCGTCCGGCAGCATTGCGGTCTTTGGTCTCGATGATTTTTCTGAACTGATCCAGTTCTATTTTTTTCTGTCCTATTTCAAGCATGGTGCCGATAATGGCCCTGACCATATTTCGTAAGAAACGATCCGACTGGATAGTGAAGATATATTGATGATCTTCCTGTGTCCAGCGGGCTTCCATTATATTGCAATGGAAGGTCTTTACATCGGTATTTACCTTACTGAAACTGGCAAAATCCCTGTAATGTTTCAGAATACGGCAGGCTCTGTTCATTAACGGGACATCCAGATTGTTGTGGTACAGATAAGCGAACTCAAGCCTGAAAGGGTCTTTAACTGTAGTAATGACATATTCATACGTGCGTGACAGGGCGTCAAAGCGGGCATGGGCCGTATGGGGTACGGAAACAATATTATAAACAGCAATATCGTTGGGTAAGATACTGTTAAGTTGATAGAGGAGGGTTTTTTCTTTATCCAGTTCTTTTCGTACCGTATCGAAATGAGCTATATAAAAGCGTGCATGCACCCCTGTATCGGTACGTCCTGCTCCGGTTGTCTCAATTTCTTCTTTCAGCACAATGGAAAGGGCTTTATTTAACTCTGCCTGTACCGTAAGAGTATCCGGCTGGGTCTGCCAGCCATGGTAACGGGTACCTTTATATGCCAGTTGAATAAAATATCTGCTTTTTACATTGTTGATATCCATGGAAACAAATATAATAAAACAAATTTAAGTAAAAATAGTTTTTATTATTACCGGAATCCCGGAAAAAATGAAGAGTGGTTCAGAACCCCGATAATATTAAGGTTTGA
>WFSC01000060.1 GCA_015486185.1 Bacteroidales bacterium
AAAAGGCATCGGTCCGTCAGTTCCTGGATCTGACAGAGCGCAAGCTTAAAAGTCTGAAGAATGGCTAAGCTGTTCATAGTGCCAACGCCGGTAGGCAACCTGGAAGACATCACCATCCGGGCTATCCGTATATTAAAGGAAGTGGACCTGGTGCTGGCCGAAGACACACGCAAAGGACAAAATCTGTTACGGCATTATGAAATCGAAAAACAAGTGATATCCTTTCATAAGGATAATGAACACCGTATGCTGCCTTCCGTGTTGGGGCGTTTACAGGAAGGCCAGACATTGGCCCTGATCTCGGAAGCCGGCATGCCCGGCATTTCCGATCCCGGCTTTTTACTGGTACGTGCCTGTATAGAAAATAACATGGAGGTGGAATCCCTGCCGGGACCTACTGCCTTTGTGCCGGCGCTGGTCAACTCCGGCATCCCCTGTGACCGCTTTTTCTTCGAAGGTTTCCTGCCCGCTAAAAAAGGCCGCAATAAAAGACTTGCGGAGATCAGCAACCTGCCGCATACCCTCGTACTTTACGAATCGCCCCATCGTCTGCTTCGCACCCTGAAAGACCTGACCGGACATCTCGGATCTGAAAGGAAAACTGCCATAGCCAAGGAAATATCCAAGATCCACGAACATACTTTCCGTGGAACACTGGGCGAACTGACCGGGCTTTTTGAAAAAACCGAAGGAAAACCCAAAGGGGAATATGTGATCATTGTGGAAGGTAAAAAAAAATCCGGCGTTTAAGCAAAACGATAATCTTATGAAAAAAACTTATCCGGAATTTTGTGTTACTGATCATGATGATAATAAGCGGATGTAATCTACCGGGTATTCTTTCACCGGATCGTTCGAGCAGATCAAAAATTCAATGTTTTATATTGCACTAACTTAAAAAACAACATCATGAAAACATTAGGCATCCTTTCATTGAGTATCCTGCTGCTCATGAGCTGCAAGCAGGCAAAAACCGGCAAGAGTACGCCGGCCAAAGAAAAAGCTACTACTGTAAAAACCCCCCAAAAAGTATCAAACCCTGTCACGACCATCGATAAAACTTTTACTTTTGAAAACTACAAAACAGGGAAACTCCCCGAAGGCTGGTCACAGTACTTTACGGGAAGAGGTACCGGCACGGAATGGAAGATCGCTGAGGATAACGGCAACAAAGTGCTGGCCCAGGTGTCAATGAACAATCCAAGCTATCATTTCAATGTGATCGTTTATAACGGCTTCGATCTGAAAAACATGGAAATGACCGTCCGACTGAAAGGAGTAAAAGGAAGAATGGACCGGGGGGGTGGTTTTGTCTGGCGTTTCACCGATGCCAACAACTATTATGTTGTCCGGGCCAACCCCCTCGAAAATAATGTAGTTTTGTATAAAGTGCAAAATGGCAAACGATCCGATCTGCCCCTGGTAGGCAAGGGAAGAACGTACGGGGTAAAGGTCAAACCGCTGGGAAGCGGATGGAATACCCTGAAACTGACGGTAAAAGACGATCTCTTTACCGTATATCTCAATGACAAGGAATTATTCCGGGTAAAGGATGAGACTTTTAAAAACCCGGGAAAGATCGGCCTCTGGACCAAGGCGGATGCCTATACCTATTTTGACGATTTTCAGGTAAAAGAGCTTAAATGAACTGCATGAGCCGCACTTCGGGTGCAGCTTTTTTCATTTTATCACTGGAATATTCAGTTACCAAATCTTGGATTGACGACGTTGTTGTATATTGAACCAAAAGTATAAACGATCCCCACACGTCCCTCAGCCCTGTAACTGGTTGCCAGTTCCCGTATTCTCAGAAGTACCTCTGCCTCATTTAATTCTCCTTTGACCAGGGAAAGCTGATCGTTGATCCGTGCCACACTTCCGTAAAACCGCAAAGAAAATCCTTTGAAAACGCGAACCCTCACAGATCCGTCAAATGTAAGCCGGTTTTTTGAAAAATCATGTAAATAAGTAGAAGCCACCATGGAAACATTAACATAACCCCATTTTTGCTGCACCCTGAACGCCATTCGCAACTGCTGTTGAAACAAATTTTCCTGAATTTTATTGTAAATAGTCGTATCTCTATACTGCTGGTATTTGTACCCAACACCATACAGAATGCGTAATTGTCTTCTCGTTGACTCTGAATAGGGAAAGATATCGTATTCCACGGAAGGAGCAAAACCAAATCCTATCTGAACATTTCTGTAACTTGATGAATTCAGATTACCAACAATACCGGCAGACCAGTGGTCTGTAAGACTTTTAACAACCAAATTGTCAAAAGACCAGTAACTCCTGTAACGCAAATAGGTAGTATCTTTATAAATATATTTTCTGCTGTCAAAACTTTGGTTGAATTCAAACTCCAGTTTCCAGTCGGGGGTGATCTTATAGGCAGAGGCCGAATTGTCCCAGGAAATTTCCTTAATAGACTGTTCTATATCAAATTGTGGTTCAGTCTGAAGTTCAAACACCCAGTAATTCCATATATCTTTTACTTCCTGTTTTTCCAGTCCTGCATTAGGGATAATTTTCACTTCAGAAAATAAAGGCGTCCTGGCCACATACCGCATGATCCCCATTTTTATCATGTTGGTTCGTCCCTCCCGGATCTTATCCCGTGTCTCATCGGGACTACTCGTATAAATTAATGTATCTCTCATTCCTTTAAACCTCTGTAGCCCCTGGTAAAAAATGGAATATTTACGTCCGCCACTTCCTGTTGACTGTGAGGTTACCAAAATATATAATTCTGCTTCCCGTACATCACGCACATAATTAACATAAGGGATCTGCTCGCGGATATAATCCATATCGCAGTGATGACAATCGATAAAAACCTTTAAGGCTTTCGACCGTATATTAGTTCCGGTAGGGTTAACTTCCTGCGCCTGTAAATTGTTTGCCAGAATAGATATTCCTATTATAAAAACCAACATAAATTTACTATTTCTCATTTTGTGCTACCCTTATGTGATCGTTCTGAAAAATGAATAAACAGACAAGCTGTCTGATGCCAAAAATAAGAGGAAATACCTTCTTGTCAAACTACAAAAGGACTAAAATCAAGTAACTTAAGAAAATTTAAGGAAGTGTTCAGCAGACTGACAGAAAAACCGGTAACCGAAGATTTTTATTATTCGTGACAATAACCGGAAGTTGTCAACTTAGTAGCCTGGTTTAAAGGAAACAGGTGATCATTTTGGCGGGGAAAAAGAAATGATCATTCGCAGCAGGATGGTATGTGCATGCCTGCATTACAAAGCCGCATATGGCTAAAAAAGACAATATCTTTTGCATAACAGATCTTATTTTCTGTACCTTTTACCTTTCTTTTCCTGATGTTTTTCCCCTTGGCTGCCATGCTTGCCGGTATCCGGCATTCTGTAAATAGCATACCCGATCAGTTTTTCAATTTTCTTCAGCTTGTATCTTTCTTCCGGGCTCACCAGGGTGATGGCCACTCCCGATTTTTTAGCACGTGCTGTCCGTCCTACCCGGTGTACATAATCCTCCGGGTCCTGTGGCACATTGTAATTAACGACCAGGTCAATATCATCGATATCGATCCCTCTTGATATCACATCCGTAGCTACCAGAATGGGTAGTTTTTTGCTTTTGAACCTGCGTAATATTTCATTCCGTTCGGGCTGGGTCAGGTCGGAATGGATCGCCTGCACGGGGAACCCCATCCTCTTGAACTCCTGTTCCAGTTGTTTTACGCTTTTTTTGGTCGCCGAAAAGATCAGTACATGGTCCAGATCTTTGTCCTTCAGGAGATTTTTCAGTATTGACAATTTCTTTTTTTCATCAGACATATACACTGCCTGCATTACCCCCTCGGCGGGTTTAGACACTTCAAAGCTGATCTCTTCAGGATGGTGCATGATCTTCCGGGCAAAACGACGGATATCCGGCGCCATGGTAGCCGAAAAGAGAAGGGTCTGTCTCTCCCTGGTTAATTTGTTGACGATCCGCATAATATCATCCTTAAACCCCATGTCGAGCATACGGTCGGCTTCATCCAGGATCAGAACGGAGATTTTTTCCAGGTGGGTATAACCCAGGTTGATATGGGAAAGCAAACGTCCCGGTGTGGCAATCAGGATATCAGCCCCTTTCAGGATAGCCTGTTTCTGCCGTTCAAACTCAACCGCATCCCCGCCCCCGTATATGGCAATGGAGCTTATATCCATATAGTAGGTCAAGCCCTCAAACTGCTGATCGATCTGCATAGCCAGCTCACGGGTAGGCGCCAGGATCAGAACAGAAGGATGACTGCTGTGCCCCTTTTTAACCAGGATCTGCTGAATCACCGGCAGGGCATAAGCCCATGTCTTTCCCGTACCCGTCTGTGCACAGCCTATCACATCCTTTCCGTCCAGTATCAGAGGAATAGTAGCCTTTTGGATGTCAGTAGGTTCCTCAAAGCCAAACGAAGCAATTCCTTCTAAAACGGCCGGATCAAACGGGTAATCCTTAAAATGCATAGATTTCCAGGGTTAATATCCGATAGAGGATATGGTTTCATAGAATATCCAAAAATAATACATTATTTTTGACCATCACAACCGGACCGGTTTTTTCTCCGGATCCTGCAAAAAGAAAGATGTAACTATGAAGAAAAAATATCAGTTTGTCTTTTTTGATCTCGATAACACCCTGTGGGATTTCACCAGCAACTCCCGAAAAGCCTTTTCTGTTCTTTTTGAAAAATACCGGTTCGCGGATAAGGGAATTGCCTTTGATCATTTTAATACCGTCTATCACCGGTATAATGACGAGCTTTGGGAAGCTTACCGGCAGGGTAAGGTGGATAAGCAAACCTTGCGATGGAAACGTTTCTACCTGACACTGGAAGAACTGGTTATTCCCGATGATCAGCTGGCCCGTTCACTTGATCACGACTATATCGAAACCAGTAAAACCATGACAGGACTGATGGAAGGAGCCATTGAGATTCTGGAATATCTGAAACCAAAATACAGCCTGTTTTTACTTACCAACGGGTTCAATGAAGTGCAGTTTACCAAGATACGCAACAGCGGCCTGGAGCCTTATTTTGAAAAGACCATCACTTCCGAGATGGCCGGCAGCCTGAAGCCCAATGCCGGTTTCTGGGATTATGCGCTGCAGGTAACCAATGTATTGCCCGAAACGTCCATTATGATCGGTGATGATCCGGAAACGGATATCGCAGGTGCTGCAAAGGCCGGCATAGACACCGTATTATATAATCCCAATGGATTTCCCCATACTACCCATCCCGGTCATGAAATAAAAAAACTGACAGAGTTAAAAAAAATATTATAAAAGGCACCTCTCAGAAAGGAGGTTCACTCCCCTTATAGAAAGTTCCTCTCTCATGCGCTTCCGGCTCGCTGTTCATCCTTGAGCTGTAGGTCATTGTTGCCGGAGCATCCAGTTCGGCATTAAGCATCATTTCAATATCTTCCAGATCGGTAAAACGTGCCAGTTCATCCCTGAAACGTAGTTTGACATCACCGATAGGTCCGTTCCGATGTTTGGCCAGAATAATCTCTGCCACACCGATAGTTGGTGACCCGTCTTCAAATTCCGTAATATTATATTTCTCAGGCCGGTGGATGAATAATACCATATCGGCATCCTGTTCAATAGCTCCTGATTCCCGCAGGTCGGACAACTGGGGTCGTTTATTCCCGGATCGCATTTCCACAGATCGGTTTAGCTGGCTTAGTGCAATGATCGGCACATCCAGCTCCTTAGCCACTGTTTTCAGGGTCCGTGAAATGGCACTCACCTCCTGTTCCCTGCTGCCCTTATTATCCACCGGGGCAGTCATCAACTGCAGGTAATCAACGATGATCACTTCCACCCCGTACTGCATTTTCAGGCGCCGGCATTTGGCCCTGAACTCAAACAAGGAAATAGCAGGGGTATCATCAATATAAATAGGAGCTTCTATCAGCTTCTTGATCCGGTCCTCCAGGATCTTCCATTCCTGGTCTGTCAGTTTTCCATTCCGTACTTTCTGGACAGGCAACTCTGTCTCACTGACGATCAGCCTGTTTACCAGTTGCAGGGAGGACATTTCCAATGAAAAGATCGCTACGGGCCGTTCATGATCGATAGCGATATTGCGTGCCATGGAAAGGGCAAAAGCCGTTTTCCCCATGGAAGGCCGGGCAGCAATGATCACCAGATCAGACTTCTGCCATCCGGAAGTGTACCGGTCCAGTTTGGTAAAACCGGAAGGAACGCCGCTAAGATTATCTTCCCGCTTGGCAGCCTCCTGTATCTGCTCGATAGCTTTATGTACCAGTACATTGATCTTGGATGTTTCCCTTTTGATATAGCCTTCGGCAATCTGGAACAATTCCTGCTCTGAATAATCCAGCAGGTCGTCCACATCAATGCTCTCATCAAAAGAACGACGCTGTATCTCGGTAGATACCCGGATCAGTTCGCGCTGAATAAATTTCTGGGCAACGATCCTGGCATGATACTCCACATGAGCAGCAGAAACAATGCGGCTTGTCAACTGTGACAGATAATAGGCTCCTCCTACCTCATCCAGTTCCCCCCGGCTGCTTAACTCTTCCTTTACCGTCAGAATATCGATCGGTTTCTGTTGCTTGGACAATTCAACAATAGCCGCATAGATCTTTTGATGACTCTCCTTATAAAAGCTTTCCGGTATAAGAATATCCAAAACCGAAAGGATGGCATCTTTTTCCAACATGACCGCACCTAAAACCGCTTCTTCCAGTTCTACCGCCTGGGGTGGTAATTTACCCATTTCTATTGCTGCCGGTGCAAGTCCAGCACTTTTCCTTTTTGGTTCCCTGCCTGCCATTTTCTCTATTATTATGTCTGTCAAAATTACGAAATGATACGGATGTAACCTATTGTTTTGGGTTTACTTTTACACATTCTATGTTAAAAAATAAATCTTTTTTGTTGATAACCTCCGGGAAGCAGGACGGATGCACATTATCAAATTAAAATTATAAAAACCCGGGCATCAGATCCCCTGGCATGATCTAAAATTGCGTTATCTTTATCATCTGAAAACTTTCCGTTATGATCGTTTTTCCAAATGCCAAGATCAACCTGGGCTTACGTATATTGTACAAACGACCGGATGGGTTTCATGCGATTGAAACCATCTTTTATCCTGTCGGCTGGAGTGATATTCTGGAGATCGTACCATCCCGGGAAAGCCGCAGGATACGGCTCAGACTGAGTGGCCTTCCCCTTCAGGCTGAACTGCAGGACAACCTGGTGTACAGGGCTGCTGCTATCATGCAGGAAAAATATAACCTGCCCGGACTCAGGATTCATCTGCACAAACAAATTCCGGCAGGGGCCGGTCTGGGAGGAGGATCATCTGACGCTTCTTTCACCCTCAAGGCCCTTGACCGCTTATTTTCCTTAGGTCTTCCTTCCCGGTCATTACATGCACTGGCAAAACAACTGGGCAGTGACTGTCCATACTTTCTGGTGAACAAACCCGTTCTGGCTACCGGCAGAGGGGATAAAATGACACCTCTTTCTGTTGATCTGCAGGGAAATTACCTTCTGATCGTTTATCCCGGATTTTCCACCACAACAGGGAAAATGTATAAAAATACATTCCCTTCAGACCAGTCCCCTGGTCTGAAGGAAGCCATTGGCAAACCACATCATCTCTGGAAAAAATATGTCATTAATCGTTTTGAAGAAACGCTTTCCCTGACCTACCCGGCGATCTCTTCCTTGCTCAACCAGCTTTATGATAAAGGGGCCTGGTATGCAGGCGTATCAGGCAGCGGCTCATCTGTATTCGGCCTTTTTAAGAAACCACCTGAAAAATTAACGTTTCCGGAAGATTATCTGACCTGGCAGGAAAAACTCTGAGCTCGCTAAGCTCGCGACATTGAAAACTGCCGATGTGTTTAACATAGATTCTTCGCGGTTCTCCGCGCTGCTTTGCAACCCTGCGTAATAGCTATATCAGCCAACAACCTGAAACCTGAAACCTGGAACCTGAAACCTGAAACAACCAGCACCAAGCAACCTGCAACCTGCACCTGATGGAACGATGCCTGCCCTTTAAATTTTTCCCGAACGTAACTTATTCTATGCCTGTTTACTTTCAGTATCTATCTCAAATAATACCTGATCTTTTTTAACATTTTCACCTTCGGTAACATGGATCTTCTTCACACTGCCTGACAGGGGCGCCAACAAACGGTTTTTCATTTTCATGGCTTCCAGCACCAGCATTTTATCCCCCTTTTTCACCTTCTGGCCTTCTTTTACATAGATTTTCCGTATGGTACCAGGAATAAATGAACGTACCAGATTCAGTTCCGGCATTTTGTATTTCTGTCGATGCAAATAACTATCGGGCAGATTGGTTTTATATTCAGTACCATCAACATTCAGGTACTCTTTTGGATTCTTCTCTTTTTTCAGTTCCATCTGATGAGTTTTTCTTGAAAAATACAGAAATATCCGTCACACGGTCAATTAAAAAGGAGGGATACCGTGTTTTTTACGGGGAACGGAGATAGACTTGTTCTCGGAGACCTCAATGGCGTGCAGCAACAGCTTCCTGGTCTCTCCCGGCTCGATCACCGAGTCCACATAACCTTTGGCAGCAGCCACATAAGGATTGGCAAACTTATCTTTGTATTCTTTTACTTTTTGTTTTCTAACTTTCTCCGGATCATGGGCTTCATTGATCTCTTTTCTGAAAATAATATTGGCAGCACCCTCAGGTCCCATCACAGCGATCTCCGCCGATGGCCAGGCAAAGACAAAGTCGGCCCGCAGGTGTCTGGAACTCATCGCGATATATCCTCCGCCATAGGCTTTTCTGATAATCACGGTCATTTTAGGTACGGTAGCCTCACTATAGGCATACAACACCTTGGCACCATGTCTGATCACACCGGCATGTTCCTGATCCACTCCGGGCAGATACCCCGGCAGGTCCACAAAAGTAACGATAGGAATATTGAACGCATCACAATAACGGATAAAACGGGCTGCCTTATCCGAAGAGTCCACATCCAATACACCTGCCAGATAAATCGGCTGGTTGGCCACAAAACCGACTGTACGTCCTCCCATCCGGCCAAAGCCTATCACCAGGTTACGGGCCCATCCTTCCATAATCTCAAAGAAATCCGAATCGTCCACCACTGCTTTTATCACATCACGCATATCATAGGGAAGTTTCGGATCGGCCGGTACAATATCCTCAATTTTGAAGTCTCTTTTAGGTGGTCTGGAAGCTATTTTCTGGGGTTTCTCATTATTGCTCCAGGGGATAAAAGAAAGAAGTTTCTGTATCTGACCGAAACATTCTTTTTCATTTTTGGCAAAGAAATGAGCATTTCCTGTTACCGTACTATGAACACGTGCGCCACCCAGGTCTTCCATAGAGATCTCCTCTCCCAGCACGGTCTTGATCACGCTGGGTCCGGTAATGAACATCTTGGATATATTATCCACGACAAACACAAAATCGGTAAGGGCCGGCGAGTAAACAGCGCCACCGGCACAAGGTCCCAGAATAACAGATATCTGAGGTATTACACCTGACGAAAGGGTATTGCGGTAAAAGATCTCCCCATAACCTGCCAGGGAATTAACTCCTTCCTGGATACGGGCACCCCCCGAATCGTTGATCCCGATCAGGGGCATACGCATCTTAAGGGCATGATCCATGATCTTGGTTATTTTCCGGCTGTGCATTAATCCCAGCGAACCGCCAGCTACGGTAAAATCCTGGGCAAAAACAGCTACCGGACGGCCATGGATCGTTCCTGTACCTACAACCACTCCGTCACCATACAGCACCTTTTTATCCATGTCAAAATCACGTGCCTCATGCTCAACAAACAGGTCATACTCATTAAAAGATCCTTTATCCAATAATGCAATAATACGCTCGCGGGCCGTAAGCTTCCCCATGGAAACCTGTTTCTGTACCGCTTTTTCTCCCCCACCCTGTAAAACCTCTTCACGGCGTTTCTGTAATTCCTGGATTTTTCTTTTTAATGCCATAATATTTTATTTTTCCAACATGCTAATCCCAATAATGCTTTAGAACATGTTATACGTTATGCAACATTACAAAATACCTGTTATTAAAAAAAATATTACAGAAAAAATTTTGATGGGACGATCTATTTAGGTGTAATAAAGAACAGGATCACAGCAATAACTGTAAAAATAATATTAGGTAACCAGGATGCCAGCAAAGGAGCCATATTGCCACCGATGGAAAACTGTGCCGAAAACTGCATGAACAGGATATAGGCAAAACTTAATGCTATGCCCGCGCCGATCTGCATACCGATCCCTCCCTTCATTTTCCGGGAAGAAAGGGACAACCCGATAATGGTAAGAATAAAAGCAGAAAACGGATTGGAAAAGCGATTATACAAGGCAATCTCAAATTCTTCAATGTTCTCGGCTCCCTGCAGTCTCTGATCACGCACAAACTTTTCCAGCTCACCCAGGTTCAGTGTTTCGGTAATATTTTTTCTGGCGGCTAAATCTTTTGGCGTCAGGTAAAATGTTGTATCCAATGATACTCCCGTCTCTATCTTCTCGTGTAAACTATCTGTCATTGTACGTATATAATAGTTCCCGACTCTCCATTTATGTTTGGCAGTATCCCATCTCACATAATCCCCCATCAGTTTGCTTTCGAGACGGCCCTTGTTATCAAATTTTTCCATGGAAAACTTCTGTCCGGCCTTGCTGATCGGAGAATAAATTTTCATGTATATATAAAGGTTTGGACGCACCTGCCTGTGAATATTATAATTGGTAGCACTTCGTTGCTGGGTGTGCCCGACATATATTTCTTCAAATGCCAGTCTCTTGGCATTGGCATGCGGTAATATGTAATTTGAAACAAGAAAAGAACCCAGAGCGATCACAAAAGCCGAAAACATATAGGGAAGCAACAACCTGTAGAAGCTGATCCCGTTACTGATAATAGCAATGATCTCGGAATTATAAGCCATCCGTGAAGTAAAATAAATGACGGCTATAAAAACGAACAATGAGCTGAACAGGATCCCGAAATAGGGAATAAAATTCAGATAATACTGAAAAACCACTGCCCGGAAAGGGGCCTGATGGTCGATGAAATTATCCAGTTTTTCACTCAGGTCAAAAACCACAGCAATCCCAAGGATCAGGACAATGGCAAAAATAAATGTCCCGAGAAATTTCTTAATGATATAAATATCCAGTTTTTTCATGCCGGAGACAATCTTTTCCCGATCTTCTTAATCATTTCTGTTTTCCATGACCCGAATACCCCCTTCCTGATCTTCTCTCTCGCCGTATTTACTAACCAAATATAAAAACTTAAATTGTGTATGGTAGCAATTTGTGCGCCGAGAATTTCTTTTGAGATGATCAGATGCCGCAAATAAGCTTTGGAATATATTTTACTGTATTGGGAAGCTCCCTGTGGATCAATGGGTGAAAAATCTTCTTTCCACTGCAGGTTTTTTATATTGATAATACCATCGTGGGTAAAAAGCATCCCGTTCCGGGCGTTACGGGTAGGCATGACACAGTCAAACATATCTACACCCAGAGCAATGGATTCAAGTATATTGACCGGCGTACCCACTCCCATCAGATAACGGGGCTTGGTTTCGGGAAGGATATCGCATACTTTCTCCGTGATCCGGTACATATCTTCAACAGGTTCGCCAACTGACAATCCACCGATAGCATATCCCGCTGCGTCATAGGAAGAGATCGTTTGGGCCGATCTTACACGTAAATCAGGATATACACTGCCCTGCACAATAGGGAAAAACATCTGTTTATGTCCATACAGTGGTTTTGTTTCAAGGTAATGCTGCCACCCGCGTTCCAGCCAACGATGTGTCAGCTCCATAGATTCCAGGGCATATTCATAGGTACAGGGATAAGGTGTGCATTCATCCAGGGCCATCATAATATCAGATCCTATGACCCGCTGAATATCCACTACCTTCTCGGGAGAGAACAAATGTTTTGACCCGTCGATATGGGAACGGAACCAGGCCCCTTCTTCCGTCAGACTGCGTGTATCAGCCAATGAAAACACCTGATATCCTCCACTATCAGTCAGGACAGGACGATCCCAGTTCATAAACCGGTGCAATCCCCCACTCTTTTGAAGCACATCAAGTCCCGGACGCAGATACAGATGGTAGGAATTACCAAGGATAACAGAAGCTTTTATCTCCTCTTTCAACTGTTGTTGCGAAACAGCCTTTACACTACCTGCCGTCCCCACCGGCATGAACACGGGTGTAGGGATCTCTCCGTGCCCGGTAACTATCACCCCTGCCCGTGCTTTTGTATCCTTATCTTTATCCGTTAAAGAAAAAAACATCCCTGTTGATTTCCGGCAAATATAAGGAAGGAATGTGAAAAGATTTGCGAACAAGGGAAAACTTTGATAAACTTGCCATCATTTTCTGAAAATGGATATACATAACAAACTTGTTGATATCGTTCTTATTATAGCCGGGGCCTCATGGGCCGTTCAGCTTTTTTATTATCTTTATTTCTATGCTGCTACAGGATTTGCTAAAATTCCCCGGAAAAAAAATCGGGACATTCCCGTTTCGGTCATCATTTGCGCCCGGAATGAAGAACATAATCTCCGTCAATTCCTTCCGCTGATCCTCACACAGGATTATCCCGATTATGAGGTCATAGTTGTAAATGATGCTTCGACAGACGGTACGGAAGAACTTCTTGAATCTTTCGCCGGAAAATATAAACACCTGAGATATTCGACCATCACAAAAGATAACCGTTTTTCCCACGGCAAAAAACTGGCCGTACTGGTAGGTACCAAAGCTGCCAAAAACGAATGGTTATTGTTTACCGATGCGGATTGCAGGCCTGCTACCGGTCAATGGATCCGGCTTATGGCCCGTAACTTTACCAAAAAGACCTCTATTGTCCTCGGCTATGGCGGATTTATCCCCGGGAAAGGTCTCCTCAATCATTTCATCCGCTATGAAAGTTTTTTCATTGCCATACAGTACCTGGGTTTTGCCTTACGGAGCCGTCCCTACATGGGGGTAGGCAGAAATATGGCTTATCGTAAACCCTTGTACTATGAGATCAGCAAACAAAAATATTTTGTCAGTCTGGCATCCGGTGATGATGATCTGCTGGTAAACCGCCTGGCAGATAAAACCAATACCAGGGTGGAAACAGATGCCCGCGCCAGGACCCTTTCCGTTTCATCACCGTCATGGAAACAATGGTTCCGGAATAAAAAACGCCATATCACTACTTCTAAATATTATACCCCCCGGAGCAAATGGCTGCTCAGCGGGGAAATGTCCTCCCGGGTTCTTTTTTTATCTGCATCGGCTTTTTTGTTCTTCCTTCCCGTAAGTTGGACTTTACCAACTATCGCTCTGGTTATCAGATGGTCAGTCATGGGTATTATCTTTGGGAAAGCAGAAAAGCGTTTGGAGGAAAAACAATTATTATTATCTTCGTTTTTTTATGACATAATCATTCCGTTTTTATATTTCTTCATATGGATAAGCAATCTTTCCCGCACGAATAAAATATCATGGGAATGAACGATAATGAAAACATTAATAATTTATCTGAGAAAGCATTAAAAGACCTGGAATTGGTCAACAGGGCACTTTCAGGTGATCAACAGGCCTATTCCAGGCTCATGAGCCGTTACCGCGATGCCATCTATTACATGTTGCTTAAAATGGTAAACAACCCTACCGATGCCGAAGACCTCACCATTGAGACCTTTGGAAAGGCTTTCAAGAATTTGCATCAGTATGTCCCCAACTTTGCTTTCAGTACCTGGCTTTTCAAGATCGCATCCAATAACTGCATCGATTTTATTCGCAAGCAGCGCACTCCTTTGATCTCCATAGATCAGGATCACAATGCCCCGGACGGGATCCCCCTGACTATTCAGGAAAACTCACCCGACCCGGAAGAAAATATGATCAAAAGTCAGAAGGCCACTCTAATGCGTAGTGTGGTTGATCAACTTAAACCCCGGTACAAAGACCTTATCGTATTACGATTTTTCAAAGAGTATTCGTATGAAGAAATCGCCAATGAGCTGGATCTGCCTCTCGGCACTGTCAAGGCCCAGTTGTTCAGAGCCAAAGAGCTTCTTTACAATATTCTGAAAAAAAGCAATACCAAACCCTGACACATGTCACCCGGCCTCCGCACCATCCTGGCCTATTTCCCGGAGTTGTCACCAGAACAGGCAGATAAACTGGAAAAGCTGGCTGAAGGATATATTCACTGGAACAAACGCATTAATATCATCTCACGCAGGGATATACCGAACCTGTTTGAACATCATCTGCTATATTCCCTTGCCATAGCCCGTTTCAGGACCTTTTTACCCCGTGAAAATGTGCTGGATGTTGGAACGGGAGGCGGACTGCCGGGATTGCCACTGGCCATTTTCTTCCCCCAAACCCGGTTTCACCTCATCGACAGCATCGGGAAAAAGATCCGGGTGGTAAAAGAACTGACCCGTTTACTGGACCTCCGTAATGTTACTTCCGAAAAGATCCGGGCTGAGGATCTCCGGGGTTCCTACCATTATATCCTTGGCCGGGGCGTTACAAAACTAAATATATTCTGCCGCCAGACACAACATTTACTCAAAACTCCTTCGCCCGGAGAAAAAGGGGGTATCATTTACCTGACCGGCGGAGATATATCCTCTCATTTGACGAATATCGACAAACCCCCTTCTGTCATCCCCGTAACGAACTATTTCAAAGAGCCTTTTTTCGAAACTAAAAAAATAATATTCATTCCCGCTCCCCTGTCAGGAGGTTCCTGATAACCTGAGTTTGATATAAAAAAGCAAAAACATCGACAGCACCGGAATTTTCATTATATTTTTTGCGAATTAAAAAAAAACATTACTTTTGCAGCCTGTTTAGTCAATCCGTATAACAGC
>WFSC01000061.1 GCA_015486185.1 Bacteroidales bacterium
GCTTTATTATGATCCAATGTTTTGTAACCCCAATAAAGGGCCTGGGCCCAGTCTTTCTGCTCCCAGTACATGATCATCATGTTATTATAGTTGGCTCCGAGATGCTTGGTTATACCCAGTTTCTTCTTTAATTCGATTGATTTCCGGTTGTAATATATTGCCTTATCATATTCCTTATTGGTTAGATAAATGAGTGCCAGGTTGGTGTAGGAAGAGGCAATGTCTGCAGAATCGTGAAGTTCTTCCCGTATTTTTAAAGACTGTATAATATAAAAGGAAGCTTTTTCATAATTATTTAAAAAGAGATGTACTGTACCAAGACGATTGTAAGCTTCAGCGATCAAATGCTTTTCTCCGATACTGTCTGCCAGTGATACGCCATCCAGGGCATATTGCAAACTTTTTGACAAGTTGGAACGCAGATAATATCTTGATATTTTAGATAGTAAATAAACCTTTTCGGAATCAGATACTGTGTTTAGTTTTTGAAGAAGGCTGTCTATTTTCACAAGGGAACCATATCCGGCATGCGATCCGCTTAATAATGAGAAGATTAGAAATATTTTAAGGAGAGAATGTCTCATGCCGGTGATAGAATTCGATTTTTAATTTTACGTAAAAATAAGGAAAGAGTTTTATCAAGGGACTATTTTATGACTTTACTTTTAATTTCACCTCTGAAAAGTTTTGTATGAATAATATCTTCCGGGTGTATATTTTTCATATCTTTTAATGCGTTACCGTGTAGCCTTGTGATTGAGTATCCCCGTTGTAATACACGGAGGGGATCAAGATAGGAGAGGCTTTTACTATAAAGGACCAGCTTATGGTCCTTTTGTGTAAAGTACTGATTGATATTGGTCTGTGTTGACCGATCATACATATCTGTTTTCTGTTGGTGCCATTGGAGGTAAATGCTTATTCCCTGTTTCAGGTCATGAATATATTTTAACAGTTTTTCTTTTTTGTTTTGGTTTTCTCTGTCCGTTTGATAGAGGAGTTTTTGTTTTATATGATCAAGATGGCGAATATGACGGACAAGTTTGCTTTGTAACAGGTTGTTCAGATCATAGGTATAATGTTCCAAAAAATATTGGTATCCTGATATTTTTTCTTCTGTCTGTTGGCAGATCTGATCCATTGTTGTGGTAACCCTTTCTTCGAAATTCCGGACCCTGTCGAGAATGAATTCAGCAACTGCGGTGGGGGTTTTAAGGTTGGCATAAGCGACCAGGTCAGTTACGGTCTCATCTTTTTCATGTCCGATTCCGGTAATCACCGGCAAAGGGAATTGAGTGATATGCTGGGCTATTCTGTAATTGTCGAAACTACCCAGGTCCGCCTGGGATCCGCCTCCCCGGATGATAACAACAACGTCAAATTTGTTTTCTTTTTCATATATATGTTCGAGGGCTTCCACCAGGGTCCCTTCGGCTTCGGCGCCCTGCATAATGGCAGGAAAAAGTACAAAATTAAAACGATAGCCATAAGGGTTGTGCGTGAGTTGATGAACGAAGTCCTGAAAACCGGCGGCTGTTTCCGAGGAGATAATAGCGATGTTTTGTGGAACAAGAGGGAAGGGGAGGTGTTTGTTCATCTCAAGGATCCCTTCCCTTTGCAGACGTTCAATGATCTCCTTACGTTTCAGCGCCATTTCTCCAATTGTATAAGAAGGATCAATGTCCTTTATGTTCAGGGAGAAACCGTATATTTCATGAAAAGAAACTTCTGCCTGGACGAGTATTTTTAACCCCGGTGCCAATGGTCTGCCGGCAGTGGTCTCGAAATAGGGTTTCAGCATCCGGAACGTATATGCCCAGATCACAGCCCGGGCTTTAGCTGTCGGTTGATCACTGTCCGGTTTCTTTTCTATAAGTTCCATATAACAATGTCCGCTTGCATTGATCTTGATCTCGCTGAGCTCAGCCACCACCCATAAAGGGTAAGGAAACTGCTCTTCTATTGTTTCCCTGACCATATGGTTTAACTGCGACAATGTCAGTAGTTCCTTTGTTCCCATAGCTACCTGAGTTTAACAATTTTGGTATCGGTTTTTACAGAGTCATTGATTATCTGCATGATATATACACCGGATGAGATATTTCTCCCCGGTTCTATCTGAAGGATCCTGATTTTTTCCGGAGTTTCCCCGAAGGATTGTTCAAAGACTTTTCTTCCTGTAAGATCAAAGAGTTGTATTACAATGGGTTGTGTTGCATGGACTTTAACTATTACATTGATATGGTTGATGAAGGGATTAGGATAAACCAGTACCGGTGAAGGATGTTCTGCAAAATGTTTGAGGACCGATAATTTGGTGTAGGCTTTCAGATAATCAGGAATGCCATATCCCGTCACATAATCCGGATGCATAAAATGGTTTCCGCTTTCTCTGACGGTTTGTATGATCTTTTGTGCGTTGAAGCCGGGGAAAGCCTGCCACAGGCAGGCAGTAAGTCCTGTGATCAACGGGGAAGAAAAGGAGGTGCCGCTGCCCCGGATCAGTGTTCCGGAGGGACCCTGTACCAGTACATGTAAACCCATCGCACTTACATCGGGCTTAACACGAAGATCGGAAGACGGACCGTAGGAGGTGAAGGATACCGGCAGTCCGAGGGAGTCAACAGCTCCGACAGCCAGGATACTGTCAGCGTCTGCCGGTGAGATAATATAATGCCAGGGCTTATTTCCTTCGTTGCCGGCACTCACCACTACGATCATGCCCCGGCGTGCTGCCATAACTGCTGCCCGCGCTACCGTGGTTGTCCGGCCGTTCATATCCTGATAATTGTAGCTTAGCGACGGGTCATCAAAAATATAATAACCCAGAGATGAATGGATCATGTCAGCCCCTATACTGTCGGCAAATTCGGCGCCGGCAGTCCAGTTTTCCTCTTCTACAGGATATTCACTGTAAACATCTTCGGTTCGCAAGAGCCAGAAATCAGCTCCTGGTGCCGAGCCTTCCATCTTTCCGGGTATGTTACCTGCCAGAATACTAAGTACATTCATTCCGTGTGTGTGATCTTCAAAAACCTGACTGTTACCGTCAACAAAATCCCAGGTTCCCTTGATCTGGTTCCGGGCCCATAGTGAATCAAAGGCAGGGAGTTCATTGACATGATAAAATCCTGCATCCAATACGGCAATGAGCAAGCCTTGTCCGGTAAAGCCCAGCCGGTGAATAGTATCTCCATGCAGCATGCGGATCTGAACAGGGGATGTGAAGGAAGCAGCAGAGGTAGTACCGACCCATTTAGCAATCTTTGTTTTTTTGGCAGGAACGGGTTTCACCAGCCGGATATTCCGGATAAAAGAAATGCGGGTAATAGTATCCAGTAGCAAGGTATCATCGGTATAAGCGGTAATTGTATTGAACCAACGGGAGTAACAATGGATTTTCATCCCCAGCGAACGGATACTGTCCAGATAAACGCCGGAGACGGGCAGATCATTATAAGTGACCGGAATATTTTCCCTTGCCCGTCTCTTGAGTGAACGAGCCGTCAGAAAGGCTTCTGGATGTTCAATGCTATAAGGGCTTCCGTTTTTATCGGTAAGGCCAATAGTATAAATGCCAGGTTGCTGACAGACTCCCGGCGGAAGAAGAAGGGTGATAAACAGCGAAGCCAGAAATAGTCTTAAGTTTGTTTTCATGGGGATGACCGGTATCTGGGATTATTATTTTTTCAGGAAGATATCAATGCCATATTTTTCCGGATCCATGAATTTCCCCTTGTTTTTTAAGAGTGAATCGAGGAGGGCATTTTGTTCATGATCGAGTTCATCCCTGTTTTCAGCTATGCCATTCCTGAAATTAATAATACGTTCTTCTTTCCCGTTTTTATTGAACATCTTCCATTCGCCATTACGCACATTTTGCGTATAGAAACCAGCCACCTGTTGCTTCCCGTCCGGATAGAAAAGAATAAATTTTCCTTCAAGCTTATTTTTTTTATAGCCAGCCCTTAGTTTAGGTATCCCTCCGGGAAAGTATTGTACCCATTTTCCGTCTTTAAGACCATTAAAAAATTCAAGTACTTCAGCGGTGTCACCGGTAGCATAGAACTTGATACTTGGTCCGTTTTTTATCCCGTTTTTATATTGTTCGACATAAGACAGGAAATCGTCATAGAAGGAGTAATATTCCCATTTTCCTGTTTTTTTTCTGTGGAAATACTGACCCCTGGCCGCAGGTTTTCCTGTTTGATAGAAGAAAGTAACATCCACGGTATCATTATCAGGGTGGTAATACATAACAGATTTGATCTTGCCGTTTTCATAATATCTCTTAAACGTACCTACGGGCCTTCCGTTCTTAAAATATCCCCTGTAAATAAGATGCCCCCGGGCATCATATTTTTTCCAAAAGCCTTGTTTTTTACCTGTATTATCAGTTTGATTAAATACCGTGTCGTTTTTTACTTCGGTTTCCTGTCCTGTCAATGTGATAGCAGGAAGAAACAAGGCCATATAAAGAATACAGATAAGGTTTTTTTTCAAAACGGTATATTTTTCAGAAAACGTAAAATATTACAGATCAATTATAATAAAGTGTAAAAATAAATAAAAAAAAGCTGTTCCGTTCAGAACAGCTTTTTTATTTATTAACTTAATCGTGTGTATTATTTTACTTCTTCAAAGTCAACATCTGTTACTTCGTCATCGTTGCCTTTCGAACCGCCTTCCTGGCTACCTGCACCTGAAGGTCCCTGGGCACCGGCACCGGCTTCGGCGCCTGCAGTTTGTCCGGCTTTGTACATTTCTTCGCTGGCTGCCTGCCAGGCGGCATTCAATTCGGTAGTGGCCCGGTCTATGGCATCGATATCTTCATTTTTATGAGCTGTTTTAAGCTCTTCCAGTGCTTTTTCGATGCTGCCTTTCTTATCGGCCGGCAGTTTATCGCCGAATTCTTTCAGTTGTTTTTCAGACTGGAAGATCAGACTGTCAGCGGCATTAAGTTTATCGATACGTTCCTTGGCTTTTCTGTCAGCTTCTTCGTTGGCTTTGGCTTCTTCTCTCATTCTTTTGATTTCATCGTCAGTCAGGCCTGAAGAGGCTTCGATCCGTATTTTCTGTTCCTTACCTGTTCCTTTGTCTTTGGCAGAAACATTCAGTATGCCGTTGGCATCAATGTCAAAGGTGACTTCGATCTGCGGAACACCTCTGGGTGCCGGTGGAATACCATCCAGATGGAAACGTCCGATCGTTTTATTATCTTTTGCCATAGGACGTTCGCCCTGCAGAACATGGATCTCAACCGAAGGCTGGTTATCTGCGGCTGTAGTAAAGGTTTCCGTTTTCTTTGTCGGGATCGTGGTGTTGGCTTCGATCAGTTTTGTCATTACACCTCCCAGTGTTTCTATGCCCAGAGATAGCGGGGTCACATCCAGCAACAACACATCTTTGACTTCTCCGGTGAGTACACCTCCCTGGATAGCAGCACCTACGGCAACTACTTCGTCCGGATTTACTCCTTTTGAAGGTGTTCTTCCAAAGAATTCTTCCACTTTCTGTTGGACAAGCGGGATTCGTGTTGATCCACCCACCAGGATGACCTCGTCGATGTCTGAAACGGAAAGACTGGCATCTTTAAGAGCCAGTTTACAGGGTTCAATAAAACGTGAGATGAACGGGTCGATAAGTTTTTCGAACTGAGCTCTTGTCAGGGTCTTTACCAGATGTTTGGGGATCCCGTCAACCGGCATGATGTAAGGCAGGTTGATCTCTGTGGAAGTAGAACTTGAAAGTTCTATTTTGGCCTTCTCGGCAGCTTCTTTCAGACGTTGCAGGGCCATTGGATCCTTCCGGAGGTCAATATTCTCATCTTTTTTGAATTCGTCGGCCAACCAGTCAATAATGACATGGTCAAAATCATCTCCGCCCAGGTGTGTGTCTCCATTGGTAGATTTAACCTCGAAGACGCCGTCCCCGAGTTCCAGTATGGATATGTCAAATGTGCCGCCTCCCAGGTCGAATACGGCCACTTTCATATCTTTCCCTTTTTTATCCAGGCCATAGGCCAGAGAAGCTGCTGTTGGTTCATTGATGATCCTGCGTACTTTCAGGCCTGCAATTTCCCCGGCTTCCTTGGTAGCCTGCCGCTGTGAGTCATTAAAATAGGCAGGTACAGTGATAACTGCTTCGCTGATTTCCTGACCCAGGTAATCTTCCGCCGTTTTTTTCATCTTTTGCAGTATCATGGCAGAAATTTCCTGAGGAGAATACATACGGTCATCAACTTTTACCCTTGGCGTATTGTTTTCACCCTTAACCACATCATAAGAGAGCCTTTTGATCTCTTCTTTTACCTGGTCATATGTTTCTCCCATCAGTCGTTTTATGGAATAAACAGTACGTTTGGCGTTGGTAATGGCCTGTCGTTTTGCAGGATCACCTACCTTCCGTTCTCCATTATCAACAAAGGCAACAACCGAAGGTGTGGTCCGTTTCCCCTCGCTGTTGGGAATCACAACGGGCTCATTCCCTTCCATAACAGCTACACACGAATTCGTGGTCCCTAAGTCAATTCCAATTATTTTACTCATAAGTTTCAGTTTTTATTTTGTTCTTACTTAATTTTATTTTTTACATCTGTTTTCATAAAACATTTCGCCCTTCCCAATCAATCATTATGCCAGTTTATTTTTATTCATATTATATGACAAAAAGGCAGATAATCCGTAACTTTCTTTTTTTCTTATCAGAAGAAAGATAAATGTCCTTGTTTTTCGTAATAACT
Source organism: Bacteroidales bacterium (assembly GCA_015486185.1). GTDB lineage: Bacteria > Bacteroidota > Bacteroidia > Bacteroidales > VadinHA17 > DRPN01. Next base: position 6,743 of record WFSC01000061.1, read on the forward strand.
TCGTAGCTTTGTCATAAGGAACAAAACCATTATAAGACATGTCATTTTATAAACAGGTCAAAAGAGTAACCACTCATGTATTGCATGAGATGAAGCTTCGCGGGGAAAAGATCGCTATGTTGACGGCCTATGATTATTCATTTGCCCGAATCCTTGATGAGGCGGAGATTGATGTAATTCTTGTGGGGGATTCGGCGTCCAATGTAATGGCGGGTTTTGAGACGACTCTGCCGATCACCCTGGATAATATGATTTATCATGCGGCCTCAGTTGTCCGGGCAGTCAAACGGGCTCTGGTAGTGGTAGATATGCCTTTTGGCACTTACCAGGGTAACTCAAAGGAAGCTCTTTCCTCGGCTGTACGGATCATGAAAGAGACAGGGGCTCATGCTGTGAAAATGGAAGGAGGACGGGAGATCATTGAGTCGGTAGAACGGATATTATCGGCAGGCATACCGGTGATGGGTCATCTGGGCCTTACCCCGCAGTCTATTCATAAGTTTGGGACCTATGTGGTCAGGGCCAGGGATGAAGAGGAAGCCCGAAAGCTGATGGAAGATGCTGCCCTTCTTGAAAAAACAGGCTGTTTTGCCATCGTACTGGAGAAAGTGCCGGCAAAATTGGGAGCACAGGTTGCCAAAGACCTGAAGATCCCCGTGATCGGCATTGGCGCTGGTGCCGAGGTAGATGGACAGGTTCTGGTATTACATGATATGCTGGGTATTACACAGGAATTTTCTCCCCGCTTCCTGCGCCGTTATCATAATCTGTATGAGGAGATCAGCGGGGCAGTGAAAGCATATATCAATGATGTGAGAACCGTAGATTTTCCGAATGAAAGAGAACAGTATTGAAAATTCTGTTCCAAACCTCCGTCAAGGATGCTCCTGCCACAAATTCTGTACGAAGATAATCATCTCATAGCTGTAAATAAGCGGGTTTCTGATATTGTTCAGGGAGACAAGACCGGTGATATATCTCTGGATGAGATTGTAAAGGGATATCTGAAAAAAAAATATCACAAACCCGGAGATGTTTTTCTGGGCGTAATCCATCGTCTGGACCGGCCTGTTAGCGGGGTGATATTGTTTGCCCGTACAAGCAAGGCATTGTCGCGTATGAATGAACAATTCAAGTCGCGGGAGACCGGGAAAATTTATTGGGCGGTTGTGCAGAACCGTCCTCCGGAAGAAGAAGGGCACCTGGTTCATTATATTCTCCGGGATCGTGATAAAAATAAATCCTTTGCTTATAACCGGGAGCGAACCGGGACAAAAAAGGCTGAACTGATCTATCGTATTGCCGGGAGATCACGAAAATATTGGTTTCTGGAGATAAGGCTACTTACGGGGCGGCATCATCAGATACGTGCCCAACTGGCTGCTATCGGTTGTCCTGTCAGGGGAGATCTTAAGTATGGCTATCCGCGTTCAGATCCCGGTGGGGGAATTCATTTGCATGCACGCGAACTGCATTTCTTTCATCCGGTGGGGCGCAGGGAAATAAAACTTATTGCCGAGCCGCCAAACGATGCATTGTGGCAGGCATTTCTGGAAATGTATGCTTAGATCAGGTTTTTGTGATTGAAGTTACGTGGTAGCAGCTCAGTAGCCGATGCAACGATATCTACCTGATCGCGACCAACCATCAGGATCCGCATCGACTTGCCATATCTGTTTTCTGACTCTGCCAGTACCTGCCGGCAGGCACCGCAGGGATAAACAGGTTCTTCCGTAACTTTTCCCTTTTTGACCGCCACAACAGCAAGGGCCAGGATCGGGATATCAGGATAATTTGCATTGGCATAAAAAACAGCCACCCTTTCGGCACATAATCCCGAAGGATAAGCCGCATTCTCCTGATTATTGCCCTGGATGATCTCTCCGTTTTCGAGCAATAAAGCAGCTCCTACACGAAAATCCGAATAGGGAGCCCAGGCATTACCGGCAGCTTCCCGGGCCTTATCTGCCAAAGTTCTGTCCTGATCACTCAGTTCATCGATCAGGTATTCAGTGATATGACAGGTGATATCTTTCTTGTTCATAAAATAGAAAAATAACCAAAGAATACATTTTTAACAAATGTAAGATTATTTATACGAAAATTATATTTTTGAAAGATGAATATTTTGAAAAATAACTTTAAAAAGAAAAGTCCGGTGCGGGTCATTACTTTACTGCCTGTAATTATGATCGTACTGATGTTTACTGTCGGGTGCGGTACATCAAAAAAGGCTGCCAGAACCCATGTGAATACGGACAGGAAGCAATACATTGATAAATATGCCGGACTGGCAATAGAGGAGATGCAGCGTACGGGCATTCCCGCCAGCATTATTATGGCGCAGGCGTTACTTGAGTCTGATGACGGTAACAGTTATCTGGCTGTTTATGGTAATAATCATTTTGGGGTCAAATGCCACAAGAACTGGAAGGGGAAAAAAATTCATTTTGATGATGACAGGAGACATGAGTGTTTTCGTAAATATAATTCTGTTGAAGAATCATACAGGGATCATTCGGATTTTATCCGTAAAGGACCACGGTATGCCTTTCTTTTTTCATTAAAGCCCGAAGATTATAAAGCATGGGCAAAGGGTTTAAAAAAAGCAGGATATGCCACTAATCCGCATTATGCCAAAATGCTTATCAGGATAATTGAGGAAAACAAACTTTATAAACTGGATGAAGCAGGGTATATGTCTTCCACGCGATCAACGAAAAAGAAAAAGAATAATACGGAGGTGGGGAAAAAAGTCAATACAGACAATAATAAGGTTGCTGTTACTGCTAATGTTCCGGCACCTGTTATGTCGGACGAGTTTGTTATCGAATCCCCCGCCAGGAAGATTCTGATAAATAACGGGATAAACTATATCATTGTGAAGTCAGGAGATACGTTTCGGGCATTAAATAAAGAACTGAATATGTTGCCATGGGAACTTCGCAAATACAATGATCTGGGGAAAAAGGCGAAACTTGTGCCCGGGCAGATTCTTTACTTACAGCCCAAAAGAAAACAGGCTGAGGCCGGCAAGACGATCCATGTTGCAAAAGAAGGCGATACGATGTATTCTATATCCCAGCAGTATGGGATCAAATTAAAATCGTTGCTGGAAATGAATAACATGAAACCGGGTGAAGAGCCGGTGCCGGGGCAGGAGATCAGGTTACGCAGGTAAAGTAAATCCTCCCGGTGGAAGACCTCTCAGAAAATCCTGTATTTTCATTCTCTTACGGCTTTCGGGTTGCACTTCCCTGAGTGAAATGTATCCCTCTTTTACAGCAACATCCAGATATGTTTTTGCATCGGTAAGAACATGCCCGGGATTGTAATGATGGGGTTCACGGCGTGCGGTGGCGGAAAAGATCTTCAGGATCAGGATCTTTCCGTCCCGGGTCTGAATTTTTGTACGCGCTCCGGGCCAGGGACTGAAAGCTCTTATACGGTTGTATATATTTTCCGGGGTTTCATTCCAGTTTATGATCAGATCTTCTTTGGTGATCCTGGGAGCTGTTTTCAGCATGGCGGGGTCGGTGATCTGTTGGTCCTGCAATATGATATTTCCCTTGATTATCGCCCGGATGGTCTTGACCGTAAGCCGGGCTCCCGTTTGCAATAGTTTATCGGATAGTGTGCCCGCATTATCTTCGGGGGAGACAGGTACTTTTTCCTGCATGATGATTTTCCCCGTATCTATATCATGATTGATAAAAAAGGTGGTTACGCCGGTTTCCTTTTCTCCGTTTAACAATGCCCATTGGATCGGGGCGGCACCCCGGTATTGCGGGAGCAGGGATGCATGCAGGTTGAAAGTACCCAGCCGGGGATAGGACCATATCACTTCCGGAAGCATCCTGAACGCCACTACTACCTGAAGTTCTGGCCTCCAGGTATGTAATTGTTCCAGAAAAGCAGGATCTTTCAGTTTGACAGGTTGAGCGACAGGGATTCCCTTTTCTCCGGCAAATAATTTTACCGGCGAGGGCCGGAGCTTTCTTCCCCTTCCTGCAGGCTTGTCAGGCGCAGTGACCACGCCGGTGACAGGAATGGCCTTTTCCAGCATATATTGCAAAATGCCTGATGCAAATTCAGGCGTGCCATAAAAAACAATGGACGGATAAGTTGTCATCTTCCACGTTTACTCATTATCATCATCAACAGGGAACTTATTAATATCATCGGGATGGACCAATTCGAGGAGATGTCCCATTTTCACTTTTTTCGTTTGCAGATAATAGGCATTATATTTATTGGGTTCTATCTCGATGGGGACCACTTCAACGATCTCGAGTCCGTATCCTTCGAGACCTGCCCGCTTTACCGGATTATTTGTCAGGAGGCGTATTTTTCCCACACCCAGTTCATGGAGGATACTGGCGCCGATACCGTAATCTCTTTCATCGGCTTTGAATCCCAGTTCGATGTTAGCCTGAATAGTATCTTTTCCTTCTTCCTGCAGTTTGTATGCTTTTATTTTGTTGAACAGTCCTATGCCTCTGCCTTCCTGGTTGAGGTACACGACTACTCCTTTTCCTTCCCTGTCGATCATCTCCATGGATTTGTGAAGCTGATCCCCGCAATCACAACGCAATGAGCCGAAGATATCTCCGGTAACACATGAAGAATGCATTCTCACCAGGATCGGTTCGTCAGGAGTCCAATGGCCTTTCAGCAGTGCCACATGTTCCAGGTTATTGGATTTCTGGCGGAAGGGGATCAGCCTGAATTTTCCATATCGTGTAGGGAGCTTTACTTCAACGCCTTTTTCAATCAGGCATTCATGTTTTATCCGGTAGGCGATCAGGTCTTTAATAGAGATAAGCTTGACATCAAATTTCTTTGCCAGTTTCTGTAATTGTGGCAGACGGGCCATGGTGCCGTCGGGATTAAGTATCTCAACCAGTGCTCCTCCGGGGTATAACCCTGCCATACGTGTCAGGTCAACGGCTGCTTCAGTGTGGCCGGCGCGGCGCAGTACGCCGTTTGATTTGGCCTTCAGCGGGAAAATATGTCCCGGCCGGCCCAGATCTTCCGGGCGTGTGGCCGGATCGACCAGCGATTGAATGGTCATGGCCCGGTCGTAGGTGGATATGCCTGTGGTCGTGTTTTTACCAAGATAATCCACTGAAACGGTGAACTGTGTTTCGTGGACGGCAGTATTTTTGCCAACCATCAGGTCCAGTTGTAACTGATCACAACGCTCCTCGGTCAGGGCGACACAGATGAGTCCTCGGGCTTCCGTAGCCATGAAATTGACCATGTCAGGCGTAATAAGCTCGGCGGCAACAATAAAATCCCCCTCATTTTCCCTGTCCTCATCATCTACCACAATAAGGGCCTTCCCTTTTTTGATATCTTCAATGGCAGAAGGGATATCATCGAATACAATTTCCCGCCCGTATTTCGATGTCTTCTTCTTATTAATTTCTTTCCGTTGGTTCCCAGACATTTGTTTTAACCCCCTTTAATGCTTTAATGAAGCCGGCTGCAAGGGCCAGATTCATGGAATAAAAATGTGTAACAAACCGCAAAATTACGATTTGTTTTCCGAATATTTCCAAAATATTATCAATGATGATCAATAAAAATAAAAACAGTTGTATTCCCAGCAGGATCAAATAGAATGTATCATGCCATGCCAGAAAAATATTTGCTGTCAGATTAAGTAAAAGGAGCCAGGGTACGAACCAACGGATTCCTTTGTGAGACCAAAAGCAAAAACCTGCCGGTTTAAAAATATTACGGAATAATCTTTTGAAAGCGTGAAGGTTCTGAAAGTTTCCGGTGGCTATTCTTACTTTTCGTCTGAATGCTTCTTTCAATTTGTATGTAACATCTTCATAAACGAGAGCATCAGGTTCTACTATGGCTTTATAACCTTGTTCCAGTACCTTCATGTTAATGTAGAAATCATCCACAAGAAAATTAGAGGGGATCGGTTTGAAAAGATTCTTACGCAGGGCATAACAAGCACCGGAAGGCCCCATGATAATGCCCCATAACAGGCCTTCCTTATATTTGATGGAGACCTCGCGATTGGTATATTCTTTTTCCTGAAAAGCTATTCCTTTCTGTTTATCATTAATACTTACCAGTTTTGTATCGACAAGTCCCGTATCCGGGTCACTGAAATGGCGCATAAGCCGGGTGAGGGTGTTTTCTGCCAACATGACATTGGCATCCGTGAGAAGAATAAACTCCCCTTTGGCCTGCTTTACCAGCAGGGTCAGGATAGAAGGTTTGCCGATACGCTGTTGCGAACGGGTAAAAAAGAGTGAGGGATATTTTTTTTGCAGACGGGAAATGATTTTGTCAGTGTTGTCGGTAGAAGCATCCGACATGACAAGCACTTCGAATTTGGTGGCAGGGTAGTCACCCGCATAAATACTATGGATTTTTTTTTCGATTACGCTCTCTTCATTATAAGCCGGAATAATAATACTCACAAACGGCTGGTAACTGTCGGAAAAAGAAACGGAGGATTTTTTATGAAAGAACCGTACCCGGATGTCAAGCCAAAGTGGAAAAATAATATAGGTGTGAATGATAAGCGCCAGTGTGGTCCAAAACAGTATATAAAAGAATAAGTTCACAGGCTACGATAGAATTTATCCAGGTTATCTATTATTCGTTTTTCATTAAAGTGTTCCTGCAATAAAAATAAGGCGTTTTCTGTGATTTTCTGAAAAAGGCCGGGATTATTTATCAGTTTTTTTATTGCCTGTATAAATGTCTCTGGCTGGTCGGCGATCATAATATCGTGTCCGGAAGTTACCGGTATGCCGGTAGCACCTATAGTCGTCGATACTACTGCCTTTTTTCCGGCCATAGCTTTCAGAATCTTGATCCGTATGCCTCCTCCGGCCAGTAGAGGAACAATAAAAACGGATCCACTTTGATAGAATATAGCGGTAGAATCGATCTCTCCGAGAAAATCAATACCGGCATGGTTGCCGTCCGGATCTTTTGTTATCAGCCGTATTTGACGGATCAGTTTTTCACCGGGGTTTCGTCCTGCTATTTTTAGTCTGATACCGGGAATATCCCGGGTAAGGAGCGGCCAAACATTTTTCAGAAACCAGAGGAGCCCTGTAATATTGGGTAGCCAGTCAAGGGCTCCCAGAAAAAGAAGGACAGGCATTGGCGGAGAAGGTGATTCCTTCTTTATGGGAGGAATATCCAGTCCATAAGGTATGGTTAGTACCAGGGCAGAGGGATTCCATTTCCGAAAGATGAGGTTGTCTTCCGGGCTGATAGGCAGGATGGTCTTGAAGATCCCGGCTGTTTTTTTTTCGTATTTTTGTATTTGACGGCTTAATAAAAGGAAATAGATCTTCCTGAAAGGATTATTTTCCGCATATGCCATTCTCTGCCAGATCAAAAATTCTGCATTATGGGGCCGAAAAATAACAGGGGCTTTGGTATGATAAGAGACAACAGACACATAGGGAGCCATGGATAACCCTTCGAACTGAATGATATCGAATGATTGTTTTTGTAAAAGAACTTTTAATTTTTTTCTGCTCTCAGACGTGATGAAACGGCTGACCGTATAAGGTTGTTTGGAGAATAGAAGGGAGAGTAGTGCTTTTATATATCTGATTCTGGTGTTAACAGGCACATCGGTGAAACTTGTCCGTGGCAGATCGGCAGGGATATCTTTACTGTCAGCCATGTGTCTGGAAGTGTTGAGGAAAAAAACATGAAGGTTGTGTCCCTGCCGGGATAAGCCGGTAATGAGTTGGGAAGTGGCCAGAGAGCTGCCGTCGCGTGGCGGAAACGGGGGTTTGTTGGTTAAAATCAGGATCTTCATGAGCAGGCAGAATTAATCTTTTTTTGACTTCTTTCTGCCTGGAAAAATACCTTTAATATTCTTCAGGAGACGCTGGAAAAAATGACCGTAAGCTTCGGAACTCATGATAGCTGCATCATTGGTGGATTTATAGGTGAGATATATGCCAATGGGGAGCAGTATGAAAGTGGAGATCCACATACCGGTAAACGGAGGCCAGACATTTTCCCTGACAAATTTTTCTCCGGACATTGAAATAATATAATAAAATACAAAAAACAGAACGGAGATAACAATGGGCATGCCTATTCCTCCTCTTCGTATGATTGCTCCCAGCGGGGCCCCGATGAAGAAAAATATAACACAGGCAAATGACAGTGTAAATTTACGATGCCACTCGATCTGATGTCTCCTTATATATTTTGTTTGAGCATCTATAACCCGCTGCATAGTCCCGATATAATCTTTAATTGATCTGGCCCCGGTGAGTGCAGTTTGTGTGACGGTTTGTTTCTCCGGCAAACTTAACGTATTGAATATAGGCCAGACATCGAAAGGAGGAGCCAGCGTGCCGCTGGCATTTTCCCCTCCCAGCGTGTCGTTTTCATGCATTTTTTTGAATATGGGTTTATACTGAAAATAATTTATCAATATTGTTTTTTTGAGCATAACTTCCCTCTTATCGAGCTGTTGCGAAAGCGAATCGATGAAATGTTGTAACTGAGAGAGGTTCAGCATGGAATAATTATTCTTGAAAAGATTCTCATCTGTTCTCTTTAATCCGAAGCCTGTCAGTTTGATAACAATGGTCTGCTGTGAAAAATAGTCCTGCCGGAAAGGATAGGTTTTTTCTTTTCTGTAAACATGGTGTTTGTTCCGGTTGATAATTTCTTCATAAGCCTGCCCGTGATAGAGATCAAAGATCAGGTCCTGTTTGTCGGGGGTGACGATCATTTTTCCCGAATCGGCATAGGTGACGGCGATATTTCCCTTTTTTTGCGAATGATCGTAAATGAGGATATGATATAACATGTTGGTCTTGAAGTTTTTCCTGCCGATTTTTATACTGTAACCGTCAATGCCGTTGTAAAATTCACCGGCTTTGATATTCAGTTCAGGACGTTGCCTTTGGATATCCCATAACAATGATCTGGATTTCAGGTTGGCTATAGGGAGGATATTGTTTGCAAAGTAAAAGGCAAAAGCCGTAAGGAAGATCATCAGGTAAAAAACAGGGAGCATGATCTTCTGTAATGGTATCCCCGATGATTTCATGGCAGTCAGTTCAAAACGTTCTCCGAAATTGCCAAAGGTCATTAATGCTGCCAGCAGGATGGCCAGGGGTAATGCCATCGGAACAAAACTGGCTGCGAGGTAGAAAAGTAATTCAGACAGTACATTGAAATGAAGTCCTTTCCCTACCAGATCATCAATATACCTCCAGAGGAATTGCATGATCATCAGGAACATAACAATAAAAAAGGTCAGTATTAACGGGCCCAGGAAGGATCTTAATATATAGCGGTGTAATCGCTTCATAAAAAATGCAATACTTTCTTTTGAAACGAAAGCAAAAGTAAGATATTTTCAGCAGGAAGGGAAAAAGAATTACAAACCGAGATTTCGTTTTAATTCGGCAATTTGTGTGTTCCAGAGATCAATAGCGTCATTTTTTTCATCTTCTTCAGCAAAGTCGGTAACCATCAGCGCTACATCCTTCGTCAGATCATCCATGTTAATGCGGAATTCGAAATAGGATTTCGGGTCTTCATCATCTATCCAGTGGAAACGGACATATTTGTTATCTTTCATGCCCATAAGCTTTGCTTCTTGTTCGGTTCCTTCCCAGATAAAAGTAAAAGTATCTCCATTCACATACACATCATCTGCAAACCATTCGCACAATCCTCCGGCGGTACTCAGACGATTAAACAGTACTGAAGGAGAGGTGTTTATGGTGTATTCCAACTCGTATTTAGTTTTCATATGGATAAGTATAAGTTTGCATGCAATATAAAAAAAAATTAGTAATAAAAAACGGAATGGGGGATAACAGAAAATTATTTTGGAGGAAGACGGAACTGAAATTTATCTGAAAATTGTATATTTGCACCGCCCAAAAGCAGGGCCACTGATCTGGCGAGGTAGCTCAGCCGGTTAGAGCGCAGGATTCATAATCCTGAGGTCGAGGGTTCGAGTCCCTCTCTCGCTACAAAAAAATCCCGCAACTGCGGGATTTTTTATTTGATATTCTTTGACTTATGTCCTTTCAGGTATCAAGAGTGCTTTTACTTGCAGCAGGATTTTATTCCAGCACTTCGATCATTTTAAAAGGAACTTTCAGCATGGTGCGGTAGTCTTCCCCGCACTCTTTCATGTCGTAGTCATCCACTTCGTAATACCAGTTGATATTGACCTTTTTCTTTCTTTTAGCGATGTTTTCCAGTTTCTTGAAGATCTGCAGAAATGTTTTGGAGGAGCTGGTATTAAAATATTCCAGTTTAACATCCACATCCGTTTTTTCCGGTGGAGAACTGGTAAAATCCTCAAACCATTTGAGAACCGGGTTGAAGAAATCCCGTGGATCCTCGGGGATAGACTTTCCCCGTATCTCGATCTTGTTTTTTTCCGGGTTATACCGGATCATCGGGGTTCTGGGAGTTTCTTTAATATTGAGTGGTTCCATAACCTTTTTCAGGATTCTTCATGGTGTTCAAGCAACTAATTTAAGAAAAAATTATAAAAAGGCGTTATCCTTTAGGATTATTTTTTTGTTTGATCATTTTGATTTTCTATTCTTCCGGGTTGTCTCCGGCCGGTTCCGGGGTTCCCGGTAAGGTCATCGCCCAGATCCTGTCTGGCTTTTTCCACTTCTTTCATAATATCCTTCACTACATCCGGATGCAGATCAATTACATTATATCTTTCTCCGGGGTCTCTGCGCAGGTTATAGAGGGCCAGACCGGTAGAGTCTTTAGCATAGGGTCCTGGAAATCCGTCATGGCCGGGGGGTACTCCTTCATAGCTGCGGTAAGTGTGGGGCAGTACCAGTTTCCAGTGTCCTTTTCTGACATCTTCCAGACTGTTCCTGCGGTAATAATAATAAAAGACATTTCTCGGGTTGGCATTGGGTTCTCCTTTCATGAGTGACAGGATATTAACTCCGTCGATTTTGTGATCCGGCAGTTTGGCACCGGTAATGGCTGCCAGGGTAGGCAGGACATCGATGGTGGAGGAGAGCTCATTGCAAATGGTTCCTGCAGGGATGACGTCCGGCCAGCGCATGATACAGGGTTCGCGTTGTCCGCCCTCCCAACTGGTGCCTTTTCCTTCACGAAGGCCCCCGGTTGAGCCGGCCCAATTGCCAAAATTAAGCCAGGGCCCGTTGTCACTGGTATAGATTACCAGCGTATTATCACGCAGATGGTATTTGTCAAGGGCCTTCATGATCTGCCCGACCGACCAGTCAACTTCCATCATTACATCGCCGAAAAGGCCCTGTTTGCTTTTTCCCTTGAATTTATCCGATACACCCAGCGGAACGTGCACCATTGAATGGGCAACATACAGGAAGAAAGGTTGACTATGATGCTCGTCTATGAATTTAATGGCCCGTTCTGTGTACATGGTGGTCAGTTTGCCCTGATCGTCAAGAGTGCGTATTTCACCAACCTTTTTATTTCCATCTATGATGGGAAGTGGCGGATATTTGGCCTTCCAGGATTTGGAATCCTTTGGAATAGGTTTTCCGTCAAAACCCACAGGCCACATGTCATTAGAATAAGGAAGGCCCAGATAATCATCAAAGCCATGTTGCAGGGGGAGGAATTTTTTTTGCCAGCCCAGGTGCCATTTTCCTACCATACCGGTAGCATATCCTTTTTGTTTCAGTAACTGGGCGATGGTCATTTCCTTGTCACTGATGCCGATTTTTGACCAGGGCATGAGAGCACCACTTATACCAATGCGGTTGGGGTAGCAGCCGGTGAGCAATCCGGCCCGCGAGGCACTGCACACAGCTTGTGCCGCATAGAAATTGGTGAAACGCATTCCATTGGCTGCCAGTTTGTCAATGTTCGGGGTTTTATAGTCAATGGCGCCGTTTGGACCAATGTCCCCGTAACCCTGATCATCAATAAATATGATGACAACATTGGGCAGGCTTTTTTTGGGAGCCTTGTTACATCCCTGTACAAGGAAACCCGCTATTACAAGTAAGAAAAATGCAGGAAAAACAATCCGCAACGTAGAATGGTGAAAAATTTTCATGGTATCAATAATTAAAAAAGTAAAAAATCAAATATCAAAGTTAATAATAAACCGGATTGATTATAATAAAATCATAGGTAAATAATTGAATGAAGGTAGTTGTTATTTGGATTCCACCACCTGATCCAGCTTTTTAATGATGGAAAAAATAAAAACAGCCGACAGGAGACATAAACCGACCAACAGGAGGAAGAACTGCCAAAGCTCCCATTTATCCCAGAAAGCGCCGATCAATCCGGCCAGAAGATTTCCGATGGCTGTGGCGGCAAACCATCCTCCCTGCATCAAACCCTTAAATTGCGGGGGAGCAACCTTTGAAACAAAGGATATTCCTATCGGACTTAAGAAAAGCTCAGCAATGGTAAGGGTAAAATAAGTGCCTATGAGCCAATAGGGTGATCTGAGTACGGGAGACACTCCGCTTTGCAATGCCGAAGGACTTTGGAGTCCGCGGGATGCCATGACCATAATAAAAAACCCTATGGCCGTAATAACCATTCCAATACCTATTTTACGGGGAGAGGTGGGTTCCTTGCCCCGTTTTCGCAACCATCCGAAATATCCTATAATTACAGGGGTAAGGAATACGATAAAAAGCGGGTTGAACTGTTGGAAGATCTGTGGAGAGATAGAGTTTCCTTCCGGAGTATAGGACCGGGAGGCAAAAAAAGTCAGTAAAATACCTGCAACAGCTATGATAAGTCCGATAGCCTTTGTCTTTACAGGCGTCTTTCTCCCAAACATCATGATAATACCGACCAGGGCGATTAGCAGTGGCAATAATGATTGCAGATTGAATAAAATGGCAGTTGGTTTATTCACTGCACTTACCGTATAGTTTTTGGCAAAGATGGTCAGGGTAAAGCCGTTTTGGTGAAATGCCATCCAGAAAAACATGACAACGAGAAAAACCAGTCCCAGGGCAACCAGGCGCTGCCGGGTTTCTTCGCGGGTAAGTGTAACTACGTGTGCCGCATTTGTTTTTTTCTGCTGTTTATGAGTAACATCAGCTTTTTTGTAATATTTTCTGAAGCCGATAAAAATAAGTAATGATACAACCATGCTGAGAGAGGCAATGGCAAAACCGGCATTGTAAGAGGCACTTAATCCATCAATATATTTTTGGGCAAAGCTTGCTATATTGTGGAAAGCCGGTCCGAGTTGCTCATGGCCTATCTGGCTCAGACGCAATTGTTCGGCGGATGTGAGTATGCCTGCCTTGAATTTGTTGGCCAGATCAATGGCTTCATTGCTGTAAACAAGGCCTTTGGTTTTCAGGATAAAATTACTGATTCCCGTTGCGGCACTGGGCGCAAAAAAAGCTCCAATGTTTATGCCCATATAAAAAATATTAAAGGCAGAATCCCTGACTTTATCATATTTCGGGTCATCATACATATTGCCCACCAATGCCTGCAGGTTTCCCTTAAAAAACCCCGTGCCAAGGGATATGACGGTCAATGCTATGAAAATAAAGTATTTACTTTGCCCGGGAAGGGCCAGCATGGCATAACCAAAAAACATAATGATAGTCCCGATGATGATCGTTTTTCCGTAGCCCAGCCAGTTATCGGCTATTAACCCGCCCAGAAGGGGCAGGAAATAAATACCGAACAGAAATCCTCCGTAAACCTGTCCCGCTTCTTTTGCTGACCAGCCAAACTTGGCCTGCAGATATAAAGTGAATATAGCCAGCATGGTGTAATAGCCAAAACGCTCACCCATATTCGCGAAAAAAGCCACATATAATCCTTTAGGGTGCCCTTTAAACATGATGCCTTGTTTTTTATATGGTGTAAAACTGAAACAGTCAGAGACAAAAATAATTATCTTTTTCAGATAACCATAAAAAAGTTCCTGCGATATATTTTCAGGTATATTTAACTGCAGAAAATCTACGTAGGAAACTACGTAGGAAGTTTTTGTAATACCATATAGTGTAGTGATATAGAGGAGATTAGAGTGTTGTTTGTTTTTGAGGTTGGTGTTCAGGTTAGCGTTTTTTCTTTTTCATGACTTTATTACCTTTGTGTGGTGTAAAAAAGAAGGATCATGAAATTTTTCAGAACGGATCAGGTACACGGGATTGATGCCTACACGGTGAAACACGAGCCAATAGCTGCCATAGATCTGATGGAAAGAGCTGCCGGGCAGTTATTTCAATGGATCACTTTTCATTTTTCTGCGGATAAGCAGGTGATGGTCTTTACCGGCCCCGGCAACAATGGAGGAGACAGTCTGGCTTTGTCGAGGATGATGAGTCAGGCGGGTTACCGGGTACGGGTTTATTTCATACAGATCAGTGACCGGATATCCGACAGTTGCCGTATCAATCTGGACCGGCTGGAAAGGTTAGGGACTGTGAAGATCACCAGGGTCAGGGAGGAGAAGGAGTTACCCGATATTGAAGATAATATGCTGGTAGTGGACGGGATGTTCGGGTCAGGCCTGACCAGACCCCTGAAAGGATTGCCTGAGAAAGTGGTAAAACACATCAATACATCCGGGGCCACGGTCATTGCCATTGATGTTCCGTCCGGTTTGTTCGGGGAGGATAATTCGGGAAATATTCCGGAAAATATCCTCAGGGCTGATTATACGCTTACTTTCCAGTTTCCGAAACTTTCTTTTTTCTTTACCGAAAATGAAGATTTTGCCGGGGAATGGGTAGTACTGCCTATTGGATTGCATCCCGATATCATAGATAAGACTCCGACTCCCTATCATTATCTGACAAAGGAAGACATTGCCCCTCTTATCAAACGGAGAAAAAAATTCAGTCATAAGGGAACCTATGGTCATGCTCTCCTGATATCGGGTTCGTGCGGGCGTATGGGGGCAGCCGTACTGGCTTCCCGTGCTTGTCTGCATGCCGGTGCAGGTCTGCTGACAACACATATACCCCGTTTGGGCAATGATATTCTTCAGACGGCCGTTCCGGAGGCAATGTTGAGTCAGGACCGGTCGGATATTATTTTTAGTGAAGTGCCTGACCTGTCAGCTTATTCGGCTATAGGGGCCGGACCAGCGCTGGATACAAGAAACAATACACAGAAAGCCGTGCATACGCTTTTACTGAAGACAAAGGTCCCCTTAGTGCTGGATGCCGATGCACTGAATATTTTGAGCATGCATCCGGAATGGTATGAAGATTTACCTGAAAATACTGTTCTGACACCGCATCCTAAAGAGTTTGAGCGCCTGGCGGGGCCGGCAGGTAACGGATATGACCGGGTGCATAAAGCGATGGATTTTGCCGTGAAAAATAACGTGATCGTGGTGCTGAAAGGAGCCCATACGGCTGTTGCTGCCCCTGACGGGAACTGCTATTTTAACATGACGGGTAACCCGGGTATGGCCACGGCCGGCAGCGGGGATGTGCTGACAGGGATCATCCTGTCTCTTCTGGCCCAACGTTATACACCCCTGCATGCTGCGCTGGCAGGTGTTTATATTCATGGCCTGGCAGGAGATATTGCCAGGGACAAAAACGGCGAAGAAGCCATGATTGCTTCAGACATTATTAACAATCTGGGGCCGGCATTTTCTTCACTGAAAACAAAGAATAACAAATAAATTCATTATAAATGAGGCGAATAAGAAATATTCTTCTTTTTTCCCTGTCCGTTTTTCTGATGACCTCCTGTTTCGGTCCGAAGAAAACCCTTCTTATAAAGGTTAGCCATCCTGAAACAGGTGCTGCTATATCAAACCAAATGGTTTTGTATGCTTTGCCAAGGACGTCACTGGTGGTCAGGGTGCAGGCAGTAAAAACCGTTTATGTACCAGGACCATTCAGAAAATATGCTGAAAAATACCTGGGGATAGAACCTGTTGTTACCCGCAGTCAGGTTATTTGGACATTGAAGCAGGCGGATTTGTCTTCCTATACCGAACCGGATCCTGCCAATTATTTTACACTGGAAACAAATGGAACAGTGGCGGATAATGCCTTGGCGTTAACCGGCAAAGGACTGATCCTGGACCTTGCTCATGTCGCCGGCAAAGGATCTCCTGCCTTCGAAGTTACAAGTGATGAACCGGATGGGAAACCGTATTTTACCGATGTGTCGGTGAAAAGGAATTTTTTGGAGAAAACAGATACCGTGTACCGGAC
>WFSC01000062.1 GCA_015486185.1 Bacteroidales bacterium
CTGCATCGCGACATGCCCGTTTTCGAGTATGCCCCGAGAAAAATAAAAATGGCCATTACCGGTAAGGGAGATGCTTCAAAAGAACAGGTAGCCTCTATGCTGATGCATATCCTGCATTTTAGTGATATGCCGGAGAAACTGGATGCCAGCGATGCCCTGGCTGCAGCGGTGTGCCATCATTTTCAACACCAGAAACTCAGATCATCCGGACACTCCGC
Organism: Bacteroidales bacterium; assembly: GCA_015486185.1. Lineage (GTDB taxonomy): Bacteria > Bacteroidota > Bacteroidia > Bacteroidales > VadinHA17 > DRPN01. Next base: position 219 of record WFSC01000062.1, read on the forward strand.
AAACTGGAAAGATTATATCCGCAAAAACAAAGACCGGATCACTGACTGACACAGTCTCCCCCCGGAATATAACTTTTCCCGGGTTATTCTTCCAGTGCTTTCTGTATCTTCCGTGCAAGTTCCCGGAACTGTTCATCTGAAAGTTTCAACTTGGGCCTTGAAAAACTGATATCAGCTTCCGAATTGATCGGAATAAGATGAATATGGGCATGAGGAACTTCCAGCCCGAGAACAGCTACCCCAATTCTTTTGCAGGAAACCACTTTTTCAATGGCACGGGCCACCTTCTTGGAAAAAACCATCATACCTGCCAGCAGGTCATCATCCAGATCAAACAAATAGTCAATCTCCCGTTTGGGAATTACCAGCGTATGCCCTTCCGACAACGGATGTATATCCAGAAAAGCATAAAACCGGTCATCTTCGGCAATTTTATAGGAAGGGATGTCTCCCTTAACGATTTTAGTAAAAACGGAGCTCATAGCTGTATATATTTATAAGGATATTTCAACAATTTCCAAAGACACCTTGCCCGAAGGCACTGTCACCTCAACCTGATCTCCGACTTTTTTCCCTATCAGGGCCTTTGCAATGGGCGTTTTTACAGATAACTTTCCTGTTCTCAAATCTGCTTCGCTTTCAGAAACCAACATATATTCCATTAATTGTCCGTTAGCCAGGTTTTTTATCTTCACCTTGTTCATGATCTGCACACTGGAAGTATCGATTCTGGACTCATCGATCACTCTTGAATTCATAATTACTGCTTCCAGCTTGGATATCTTCAGTTCCAACATTCCCTGAGCCTCTTTGGCTGCATGGTATTCAGCATTCTCCGACAGGTCTCCCTTGTCTCTTGCTTCAGCAATCTGACGGGAAATAGCAGGCCTTTCTACCTTGGTAAGGTAATCCAGCTCTTCTTTAAGTTTACGTAATCCCTCTTCCGTTATGTAAGAAACCTCTGCCATATCTATATCTTTTAGTTGTTACCAATAAAATAAAAACAAAAAGAATTCCGGTCTCCTGGAACTCTTTGTCGATTTTACCTTATAAAATTTTCTTACGGCGTAAAGATAAAAACTTTTTTTCTATTATTAAAAAATTGTATCAGAAATATTTATGGGTAAGAATTTCGGAGTAGATCACCGCTTTCCTAAGATCAAAACCGGTCATAATATCTTCCCGCAGGGAAGTAGTCTCTCTTTCCCCTTCACCCCGGTTCCAATCATGCTGTTTCATATGATCATCATCTAATGAATAAGCCATGTCATGTTGTACCTGCGATTGTGAAAAAACGGAAACTCCTTCCTGGTCCCGGGGTAAAAATTCTTTTTCCTTTTCGTGGACAGGAGCCTCTTCCACAGGCCCGGCATTTTTTTCATACCTGATCTCTTTTCTTTCAACTTTTCTGAGATCACTTCCGGTTTCTTTACCGGACCTAGGTGAAATATCCGGTATTCCGGCAGCACTATTCATAAGCTTTTCAAGTACAGACTCAGCATTCCTGGCTTTTCCTGCGGTTTTCTCTCCTGATTTTCCTTTTTTCCTGAACGCACCGGCAATAAAAATGATCAGAAGGATTATCAGGTATATGATCGTACCATATTTATCATTCATAATTTACTTCTTTTTGGTTTTTTTCTTTTTCTTTTTACCGCTACCCGAAAAGAGCCTCTTGAAAAAAGGTTCTTTCCCATGGTCATTAAATTGATTTGCTTCCTTTCTGGTCTGTCTCATACGAGCCTTGGTCTCCTTCGTCTGCATCTTATAACGCCGCTTGACCTCTTTTTTACGGGCTTTTTCATATGCTTTTTTTTGCTTCTCCTTAACCTTTTCTCCTTTTCTTTGCTTTTTACCTTTTTTGGTTGTGGGTGCTGAGGTTATCTTCGCATGCTTTTCATTGCCAAAAAGGCCATTTTTTGGTTTTTGTCCGGAGGCAGCGAGGGGAAGGATCATAACAAGCCCCAACAATATCCATTTATTCACACGAAATTTCATTAGTTTTGCGTTCTAAAAAAAAATTCATGCAGAAATCAGTCCATAATATCTATTCAAAGGTAATTATTTTTTTCATTATTACCACTCTTTGGCTTGTTCCATCTGCATGTAAAAACAACAGCAACAACATTATCCCGAATGTATTTGTCAACTTTACCATTGACCTGAATGACCCGATGTTCAATGATCTGAAAGCCGTCGGTAATACGGTGGTCATTACCAGTGCTTATGCAGGAACTGCCTCGGCGGGTTATAACAATCACGGCATCCTGGTTTACCGGGCCTCTGAAACGGAATTTTATGCATTTGACCGCACCTGCACTTTTGAGGAGGCCAAAGATCAGGCTGTCGTACTGGAACATACCGGTGACATGAGTGTTGAATGCCCCCATTGCCATTCCGTATATATTTTACCCAGTTATGGATATCCTACGGATAAGGGACCTGCCCGGTATCCGTTAAAACAGTACAGAACTTCTTTCGACGGACAGATCATCCATGTCTATAACTGATCTGCCTGCGCCACGATCCTAATAACGGTAATGATCGGGTTTGTACGGACCTTCCACCGGTACCCCGATATAGTCAGCCTGTTCCTTTGTCATGTGGGTAAGATGAACTCCCAGTTGCGGTAAATGCAGACGGGCGACTTCCTCATCAAGATGTTTGGGCAAACGATAAACCCCGATCTTATAATTATTTTTCCATAATTCTATCTGGGCAAGGGTTTGGTTCGAAAAAGAATTACTCATCACAAAAGACGGATGTCCGGTAGCACAGCCCAGATTTACCAGACGGCCTTCGGCCAGCAGAATGATCGAATGTCCGTCAGGAAAAAAGTACTGATCAACCTGGGGTTTGATATTGACCTTCTTAATGCCCGGATAATTCTCCAGCTCATCCACCTGTATTTCATTGTCAAAATGGCCAATGTTACAGACGATAGCCTGGTCTTTCATTTTGGCCATATGATCTATGGTGATAATATCCCTGTTGCCGGTAGCCGTAACATAAATATTTCCTATTTCCAACGCCTCTTCCACTGTCTTAACTTCAAATCCTTCCATAGCAGCCTGGAGGGCACAAATAGGATCGATCTCGGTGACAATGACCCGGGCACCAAAATTACGCATCGACTGGGCCGATCCTTTGCCTACATCACCATAACCGCATACCACCACTACTTTTCCCGCCAGCATGATATCGGTGGCCCGTTTGATACCATCAGCCAGGGACTCACGGCAACCATACAGGTTATCAAACTTAGACTTGGTCACCGAATCATTGACATTTATTGCCGGCACCAGCAATTCATTTCTTTCCTGCATCTGATACAGGCGGTGAACACCTGTCGTGGTCTCTTCCGAGACACCTTTCCATTCAGCTACCAGACGATGCCATTTGGTAGGATCTTCTTCATAGATCCTGCGAAGTGTATTAAGAATGATCCCCTCTTCTTTATTGGATGGTTTCGCATTGAGCAGATCAGGATTTTCCTCAATCCGATACCCTTTATGGATGATAAGGGTAGCATCCCCCCCGTCATCTACCACAAGATTAGGTCCTTTTCCGTCAGGAAAAGAAAGGGCCTGGGTGGTACTCCACCAATATTCCTCAAGGGTTTCTCCTTTCCAGGCAAAAACTGGAATACCTTTTTCAGCCATGGCGGCAGCAGCATGATCCTGAGTAGAAAAAATGTTGCAACTGGCCCAGCGCACATCCGCACCCAGCGCTGTCAAGGTCTCGATCAGCACAGCCGTTTGTATGGTCATATGCAGGGAGCCGGTAATACGGGCCCCTTTGAGGGGTTTTTCACCGGCATATTTTTCCCGTACAGCCATCAGTCCCGGCATCTCCTTTTCTGCCAGAACGATCTCCTTGCGGCCGAAAGTTGCCAGCGAAATGTCTTTTATCTTATAAGGTAAGGTAGATACAATAGATTCTGTAGTACTCATATTATTGATTTTTTAAATTTGCACAAAATTAAAATTATTTTCCATCCTGTAACAATCTCAATGCAGACTGTTTATCTTTTTCAAGTTGCCGTACCAGCTCTTCCGTACCGTCAAATTTACGTTCATCCCTAATGCGGCCAACAAAAGTAACGGTCACATCCTGCCCGTAAATATCACCATGAAAATCGAAGATATGAACCTCAATGGTTTTTTCCGGAAACCCTGTGTTTACCGTAGGCCGTATGCCGATATTGAGCATTCCCTCATAAGGTTTGCCGGACACGAATACCCGTACGGCATACACCCCGTCCCGGGGAATCAGCTTGTGCTCATCATCAGGACGTATATTGGCTGTGGGAAATCCGAGACTCCTTCCTATCCTTTTACCACCGACAATCCTGCCAAAAATAAAATAGGGATAACCCAACAGCCTCTCCGCCTGTTTTACATCCCCGCTCCATAAGACTTCACGTATCAACGAAGAACTTACTTCCGCACCATCTATTTTTTTTGCTTCCACCCTGATCACATCGAAGCCCAACTGATCACCACACTCTTTTATCTTTTCATAATTCCCCTCCTGGTCTTTCCCGAAAACATGATTGAAACCCATCACCAGGGTATGCACATGAAGGATATCCACCAGGATCTTCTCAACAAACATACAGGCAGACATATTCCGGATATCATCAGAAAAAGGCAGAATGATCAGATGATCTATCCCGCAGGCTTCTATCAGTTCCTGCTTTCCTTTCAGGGTGGAAAGATACTTCAGTTTTTCAGGTTTTTGATTAAGTACAAATCTCGGATGAGGCCAGAAAGTCAGAATAACCGTTTCACCACCCACCCGGGCAGCCACCTCTTTCATCCGATCGAAAAGAAACCTGTGTCCCAGATGAACCCCGTCAAAAATACCGATACTCACTACCGGATTTTTTATCTCCTGATTTTCCAGGGTATAATATACATTCATAATAACTGTTCCGAAATTAATGGTGCAAAGTTAACAAAAGAAGGACATGTTTCAGGGGCACTCCGGTTTTTTTACTATCTTCGTATATACTCATTCCAGGGTTTATGAAAGTACCGGAATATGTTAAAAAGGACCCGTGGCTGCACCCTTATACCGGGGTGATCCTGGGCCGTCTGCAAAAGTATCAACTGGTCAGGGAAGAGCTGACCGGATCAAAACATTTAACTGACTTTGCCAAAGGACATCACTATTTCGGCCTTCATAAGAAAAAGAAATACTGGGTTTTCCGGGAGTGGGCACCTAACGCGGAAAAGATATATTTTCTATGTGAACATTCCGGATGGAAAGAAACAAAAGAATTTGCCCTGCGATCCAATGAGGAGGGTATCTGGGAGATACGTCTTCCTCTCGACAAACTTCATCACAAGGACCTGTTCCATCTCTCTGTACACTGGGAAGGAGGCCATGGTGAACGGATACCATCCTATGCCACACGCGTGGTACAGGACGAGGAAACAAAAATATTCAATGCACAGGTATGGGATCCCGACGATCCCTATATCATGAAGATAAAAAATTTTAAGCCTTCGGATAAAGTTCCTTTTATTTACGAAGCACACATAGGCATGAGCAGCGAGGACGAAAAAATAGCTTCGTATGCTGAGTTCAGGGACCATGTCTTACCCTATATCATCGAGGCAGGCTATAACACAATACAGTTGATGGCCATCCAGGAACATCCGTACTACGGCTCTTTCGGTTACCATGTTTCCAGTTTCTTTGCCGCTTCTTCCCGTTTCGGCACGCCGGACGAACTAAAATCCCTGATCGATACGGCCCATCAACACGGTATCCGGATCATTATGGATATTGTGCATTCTCATGCCGTCAGAAACGAAGTGGAGGGGCTTGGACTTTTCGACGGCACCCGTGAACAATACTTTCATTCCGGAGGACGGGGAGAACATCCTGCGTGGAACTCTCTTTGTTTTAACTACGGCAAACATGAGGTACTGCATTTCCTGCTTTCCAACTGCAGCTACTGGCTGGAAGAGTATCAGTTTGACGGATTCCGCTTTGACGGCGTCACTTCAATGTTATACCTGGATCACGGACTGGGAAGGAATTTTACTTCGTATGATAACTATTACAACGGTGAACAGGATGAAGACGCGATCGTTTACCTTACCCTGGCCAATGAATTGATTCACAAGATCAATCCGGAAGCTATGACCGTTGCGGAAGAGATGAGTGGCATGCCGGGCCTGGCCGTTTCGACCAAAGAAGGGGGTATAGGGTTCGACTACCGCCTGGCAATGGGAGTCCCTGATTTCTGGATCAAACTGATCAAGGAATATCCGGACGAACAATGGAATGTTAACCAAATGTATCATGAACTGAGTAACCACCGGGAAGATGAAAAAACCATCGGTTATGCGGAATCACATGATCAGGCACTGGTAGGAGATAAAACCATAGCTTTCCGGCTGATGGATAAGGAAATGTATTTTCATATGGCCAAAGCGGACCAGAATATTATTATTGACAGAGGGATGGCTCTCCATAAAATGATCCGGCTTATTACTGCAGCCACTGCCGGAGGAGGATATCTGAATTTTATGGGAAATGAATTCGGACATCCGGAATGGATCGACTTCCCACGCGAAGGCAATAACTGGTCTTTCAAATATGCACGACGCCAATGGCATCTTATCCTTGACGAGAACCTTCATTACTATGAACTGGGAGCTTTTGACAGGGATATGATCCACTTGCTGAAAAAAGAACATATCTATAATGTACTTTCCCCTTTCTTTATATCCGCTAATGAATCTGATCAGGTACTCGCTTTTTCCAGAAAAGACCTTTTATTTGTTTTTAATTTTAACCCGGTACGTTCTTTCACCGACTACGGGCTCCCGGTGGGCAGTGGTAATTATCAGATCAAACTGAACACGGATTCACTCTCTTACGGCGGGCAGGGAAGGATTGATGAAACGATTCTTTATCCGGCTGTCAAATATGGCAAATGGTATTCATCCGATCCTTTTTATATAAAGTTATATCTCCCGGCACGTACCGCACTGGTCTTTAAACGGAAATTACCAAAGCCCGTCCGGTAACCTATGCCTTGAGCCTTTGGGGAAAGACCTTATAGCGTACGGACAAAGAAAGAGACAAGAGACAAAAAACAAGAGCCAGGATACAAGTAAATTCCAATAACCCAAATCACAAATCACAAATAATATCCAATAATCAACTTCCAATATCCAAACGAAATTCAGTTTTACTTAATGGGTGTATTATAATTGTTTGATATATTGAATTTTGGAATTTGATTATTATTTGCCTTGCCTGACATAGCCGAAGGCGAAGGCAGGTTATTTGGTGCTTGTAATTTGGAATTTAACAATATTTGGTGCTTGTGATTTGGGATTTACCGTGGGTAAGATCGGACAGAGTGCGACGCAGGAGGATCCTGTCATTGTCGGAAATTAAATCGGCAATGATTATTTACTTTCTGCGCAAATCTGCGCTATCTGCGTGAGGCTTTTAGCCTTGATCAACCTGAAATCCATATTG
>WFSC01000063.1 GCA_015486185.1 Bacteroidales bacterium
GGAACGACCAAAGTCTGTAAACCATTTGGTCCGGCAATGATACAACGGTTGCGGTAGGTTTGCTTGATGTAATTTTCATCGTTTTCAATGAGTACGCTGCCGGACAGAAACTTTGAGAGATATTGTACCGGCGGCAAATAAGCCGTTGAGAGAAGTATAACAGGTTTCATGAACGGTTGATCATACTGGCATAGTATCCGGCTCCAAAGCCATTATCGATATTTACCACCGCTACTCCGCCGCTACAACTGGTCAGCATAGCCAGCAATGCTGATATTCCCTGCAGATTGGCTCCGTAACCTACACTGGTAGGGACGGCAACTACCGGAATATCCACCAGTCCGGCCACTATGCTGGCCAAAGCCCCTTCCATACCCGCAATGACAATGACCACACGTGATTTCCTTATCTCCTCCAGGCCGGCCGTGAGCCGGTGAATACCGGCAACGCCTACATCATACATGCGTTTAACCCGGTTGCCCAGCAACTCGGCAGTTACTGCAGCTTCTTCGGCAACAGGGATGTCTGAGGTGCCTGCCGTGATAACGGATATATATGTTTCCGGTATATCCGGTTCCTTTCTGCTGATGCTAATGATCCGGGCTTCCTTATAGTAAACGGCATCCGGTACCAGTGACCGTACTGCCTCATACTTTTCTTCCTCCGCCCGTGTAATAATGATGTTAGTATCGGACTCCAGCATTGCTTTCACAATTCCCTGCAGTTGTTCCACCGTTTTTCCCGAAGCATAGACAATCTCAGGGTAACCCCTTCTTAATTCCCGGTGAAAATCCAGCTTGGCATAGCCCAGGTCCCTGAAAGAAAAAGATCGTAATTCTTCCATGGCATCCGGAATACTACGTTTTCCTTCTTTTATTTCCTTTAACAGATTTTCAAGGTTTTTTTGATCCATTTTCCACAGATTTATTTAATATTGTCATAGCTTCCGCTTCTGAATCCTTCCATATCCAGCGTAATGAAATCATAGCCGATCTTTCTAAAATGCAGGATGATTTTTTCTCTTATCTCTTTTTTCATCAAGGCAGGCATATCAGCGGTAGGTACCTCAATCCGTGCCAGGTTGTCGTGTGTTCTTACCCGAAGCTGGCAAAAACCCAGCTTCCGCAAGTAGTCTTCAGCATTTCTGATCCTGTTGAGAAGCTCATTCGTAATTTTGGTGGAGTAAGGTAAACGTGTCAGAAGACAGGCATTGGGGGGCTTGTTCCAGGTAGGTAGTCCCAATTCTTTAGAGAACAGGCGGACTTCTTCTTTTCCCAGTCCGCTTTCCAGGATCGGGCTTAGAATGCCCAGTTCCTTTAACGCTTTTCTGCCGGGACGAAAACCCCTGGTATCATCGGTATTGGTACCGTCAAAAAAATAAACCGCCCCGTCCTGCCGAGCAGTTTTCTTAAAGGTGGTAAAAAGGGTTAGTTTACACAAATAGCAACGGTTCTGAGGGTTATTTAGAATACCCTTTGGAATAGGCAGAGGCAAAACAGTATGCGAGATATCATATTTTTTACAAAATTCCCGGGCTTCATCTATTTCCGACAGATTCATATAGGGCGTACTAAAAGTGTAGGTCAGAAACTGCCCGGGAGGAATAACACGGGAGGCCACATATGCCAGGAAAGCACTGTCCGTTCCACCTGAAAATGCCAGGGCAGCCGGTGAGTGATCTTTCAGATACTGAACCAGATCCTGAAATCCTTTATGCTCAATGTTTTTGATCATTATTGTGTAACAGGTTGAAAATTATATCATATACCTGTTTTATAGGTAAATGATGTTCCTGTGCGATCTTCCGGCAATCGTCATACTCCGGTTTCCTGTTCACCAAGGCGTTATCCATATATGCTTCCTTGATCCTCACAGGACCATAAGGTGTTTCAAGGGTAATGGTTTTTCTTGACAAAAAAGTTTTATTGACCTGCCGCCGCCGGAAACCGATTGTGGTTGTTTCCTGAAGAAGGATCTTCCCGATCTCTCTGACTTTTTCTGCCGGACTGAGAACACATATTTTTATACCCGGCCTGTTTTTCTTCATGATAACAGGAGTAAGGGTGACGTCCTGGGCGCCTGTTTCCAATAATTTTTCAATGATCCAGTCATACCACTCCGGGTTCATATCATCAATGGTACATTCGATCTCTTCTGCCGTATCCTCCTTCCATCCGCTTATTTGCTTCTTTTCAGCTAAAAAAACACGCAGCATATTGGGGCGGTTGGCTCCCTTATGCTTTCCGATACCATAGCCGGTTTTCAGGATGGTAAAATCAGGGCTGTCGGTAAATGTATCTGCCAGGGAGGCCAGGATGGCTGCCCCGGTAGGGGTAGTGGTCTCAAAATCTGCCCCTCCCAAATGAACCGGCTTGTTTTTTAGTATCTCCACGGTAGCCGGCGCCGGTACGGGCAATACCCCGTGCACACTTTTTAAAAAACCCTGGCCTAATTCGATAGTAGATGCCTGAACTTCATCAACTTTCAGGTAATGAAAAGCAATAGCTGCTCCGACAATATCGATGATTGCATCTTCTCCGCCTACTTCATGAAAATGGATCTTGTCCGGGGCCGAATGATGCACCTTTGCCTATGCTTCAGCCAGTACCCTGAAAATGGATCTGGCCGTTTTTTTTACGTTGGCATCCAGTTCCGAATCATCGATGACAGCATGGATATCTTTTAACTTTCTGGCAATATACGTGGGATGGGTTACTGTGACAGTGGCGTTTGTCCCGTAAATGGCATTGGCAGACCCTTTCTCGAATGAGATGGCAACATTGGACAATCCCAGTTTGTTCAGCTCACCGATAAGATGACCGGCCGGAACTCCCAGATCTACAAGAGCCCCAAGGTTCATATCCCCGCTGATCCCGGAATAGCACTGATAGTATAATATCTTTTTATTTTGTTGGTTCATGAGGATCTTTTTTCAACTCATAAAAATAATGGAATTATCTGTATGTAAAAAAAATTACTTATCTTTATGTACTACAATGAATAAAAATCGGAACGGTTATGAAACGAAGAGATTTTTTTGTCAGATCAGCGGGTATTAGCCTGGGATTGGGCGCTGCCATGAGCCTGGGAAATCTCAGACCCCTGATGGCTGCTACTTCGTCTTTTGCTTTACCGGATATGGCTGCTGTAAGAGGAGGTGAGCCGGATGTCATGTTTGACCGGGCTATTGCTGCCATGGGAGGCATGGGGCAGTTTGTAAAAAAAGGCCAGAAAGTAGTGGTAAAACCCAATATCGGATGGGATGTTCCCCCTGATAGGGCGGCCAATACCAATCCTTTGCTGATCAAGCGTATTGTTGAACATTGTATTCAGGCAGGTGCCAAAGAAGTGCTGGTTTTTGATAATACCTGTGATGTTTGGAATAAATGTTACAAAGACAGTGGCATTGAAAGGTCTGTGAGATCGGCCGGCGGTAAAATGGTACCTGGAAATACCGAGGGGTATTACCAGGAGGTGGATCTGCCCAAAGGGAAGAAGCTGAAAAAAGTTAAAGTACATGAGTTGGTGCTGGATGCAGACGTTTTTATTGATGTGCCGGTTCTGAAAAGCCATGATGCAGCCAAGCTGACCATCAGCATGAAGAACCTGATGGGGGTGATCTGGGACCGCAGGTACTGGCACCGTAATGATCTGAATCAGTGTATTGCCGATTATGCCACATATAGCCGTAAACCGGATCTGGTTGTAGTAGATGCTTATAATGTGATGATGAAAAACGGACCTCGCGGTGTTTCTAAAAATGATATAGTGAAAATGAAGGCCCAGGTCGTTACAACAGATATGGTAGCGGCTGATGCAGCAGCAGCAAAAATGTTTGGTGTCGATCCGGCATCCATACGCTATATCCGGCTGGCCAATGAAATGAATGCCGGAACCATGGATCTCTCTAAATTGAATATCAGCAGAATAAAAATTTAGCCTGGCCCCATGAGATTACACTGGCTGAAAAAACTGAGAGTGGCAGTCTCGCTGCTCTTTCTGATCCTTATATCCACCTTGTTCCTCGATTACCGGAGAATGATCCCGGAAAGTTGGTTTCATGCCATACTTTCCCTGCAGTTTGTTCCTTCCTTGCTGAAGTTTTTTACCGTACTGAGGATCACTGTTTTCGGATTTATACTGGTTACGGTACTGACTTTACTTTTTGGCCGGATCTATTGTTCCACCATCTGTCCGTTGGGCATCACGCAGGATGTTATCGCCTGGCTCGCCAGAAAATTCAAATCCAAAAGAAAAAGAAGGTATCATTTCCATAAAGCAAAGAATATTCTCCGATATACCATCCTGGGGATAACGGCGCTGGTGCTGGTCATGGGTTCGACCTATCTGCTTTTATTGCTGGATCCTTATACCAATTTCGGCCGGATACTGACCCTTTTTGTCAAACCCCTGCTGGTATGGTTGAATAACCTGATCTCACCTATGCTGGCAAAAATGAATGTCTATTTTTTGTATCCGGTGTCTGTTCCGCCAGTGAAAGCTGCCGTTTATATTGTACCGGTGATCATTCTGGCGTTGGTTCTTTGGCTGTCACTGATGCGGGGAAGGCTCTATTGTAATACAGTTTGTCCGGTAGGAGCTTTTCTGGGCCTGCTTTCAAAATTCTCATTATTCCATTTCAGAATACGTACCAACCTCTGCACGGGATGCCATCTCTGTGAGTTTTCCTGTAAATCTGAATGTATCGATCTGGAGAATATGACGGTGGACGATTCCCGCTGTGTAACTTGTTTCGACTGCCTGACGGCCTGTAAACTGGGAGCCATGGAATATACTGTACGCAAACCAACCGTGACAAAACCTGTGATTACCCCGGTTGAGTTGACTGGAAAAAATACGGTGAACACTGTGGAAGCTAAAAAAGGGTATGATCCGGGTAAGCGTATATTTATTCTGAGTTCTCTGGCTTTTCTTTTTGGGATGGCCGGTATAACCCGGGCTAAGGA
>WFSC01000064.1 GCA_015486185.1 Bacteroidales bacterium
ACCCTGGCGGAGGTAAAAAACAATTCCATTCATAAATTTTAGGAAAAACGTTTAACCAAAACCATATCATTATGAAACAAACACTGCTTGACCGGTTTATGACTGTCCTCTCCCATTCGCTTGCCAACGGCCTGAAATGGGATCGCAAACTGAGCAAGTGGGGTTTCTGGCTGCTCACCCTGGGAGTGCTCATTTTTGCCATCCCTACTTATCTTGTGGGAATACACCAGGCACAAACGGCTTTTGATCACGGATATTACTTTGCCCGTCTGCGCGAAACGATTGAACCCATGAAAAACTGGCTGTGGTTCCGGATGCTGCCTGATGGTATGATGATCATTGGCGGCCTGCTTATTTTTTATGATCTCTTACTGAAATTGTTTACCAAAAAGAAAGCTATAACAGCCTGATAACAAAAGATCCTGTTGAAACAAAAAACCTGTCTTGTATGACGGGTTTTTTATTGTATTCAGTCTTCTTTTTCTTCAAGCTTGTACCCTACGCCTTTAACGGTGTGGATATAACCGGGGCCCAGTTTCTCACGTATTTTCCGGATGTGTACATCCAGGGTACGGTCCCCTACGATCACTTCATTACCCCACACTTTGTCGAAGATCTCTTCTCTGGAAAAAACTTTGCCCGGCCAGGAAAGAAGAAGAGCGAGGAGTTCGAACTCTTTTCTCGGAAAAGCCAATTTTTCCCCTTTGCGGATAACCAGGTAACGATCCCTGTCCAGAACAATACTTCCGGATGATCTGTCAGCCGCTCCGGGGGATTTCTTTGGAACTTGCTCCCTTCTCCGCAATAATACCTCCACACGTTTTAACAATACTTTCATTTTAACCGGTTTGACCAGGTAATCGTCTGCCCCCGCATCAAAACCTGCAATCTGTGAATAATCTTCACCTCTCGCCGTAAGAAAAACGATGATCGTCTTTTCCATGCCGGGAAGCTTTCGCAACTCCCCGCAGGTCTCCATGCCATCCATCTCGGGCATCATTACATCTAACAAAATAAGATGGGGCTGTTGCCTGGCAGCCACCTCCAGTGCCTCCTGACCGTTGGTAGCTGTAAAAACCTGATAACCTTCCCTGTCCAGGTTGAAAGAGAGGATCTCAAGGATATCCTCTTCGTCATCAACCAGAAGGATCCTGTACCCGGATTTATCCATTAAAAAATAGTTACGTTTAGGGAAGGCAATATATAAAATTTACTTCTGATACATCTTTTAAATTTTCATTAATTTTTCCTGAACTGTACCTGAACATTTCCTCACTGCAGCGGTGGGATAATAATCTTTTGTTAATATTCAAACAAGGATCATTTTAAAAACGGGCTGTTCCTTTGCATCGAAATAATAAATCAAGATCAAAATAAGTTTATCCCCTTTTTTTAGCCAGGGTAAAGAGGAACTCCACCCCGCCTCCGGGACGGTTCCGTACCGTGATCCCTCCGCGGTGAAAAAGAATGGCATTCTTGACGATCGACAACCCCAGACCCGTACCACCCTGCTTCCGCGACCTGGCCTTATCCACACGATAGAAACGCTCGAAGATCCTGGCCTGATGTTCTTCCGGGATACCCACCCCCGTATCCGCATAGGAAAAATAATAATAATCCTCATCCTCCAGGTATTGGGAGATATCAACGATCACATCATCCCCGGCATACTGAATAGTGTTTTGCAACAGATTCTGAAAGATGGAAAAGATCAGATCCCTGCTCCCCCTGATGATGACAGAACTTTCAATACGGGTATTGACACGGATATTCCCGGCTGATAAACGAAATTGCAGGTTCTCGATCACATCCTTTACTACTTTCCTGATATCGACATCACTGATCTTATAATAGTCCTCTGCTTCCCCTATCTTGTTTATTACGGAAATATCATTTATCAAAGCCGATAATCGTTTTGTTTGTTTAAAAGCTCTTTTCATAAAATGTTTCCGTTTCTCCTGATCCATATCTTCATCGGTAAGGATGGTCTCCAGGTATCCCATAATGGAAGTGATCGGCGTCTTCAACTCATGAGCCAGGTTGGAAATCATTTGCTGCTTGATCCTTTTGTTCTTCTCCTCACGGGTTACATCATTGATCAGTACCTCATAGCTGTGATCCTGAAAGACAATGCATTTCACCTCATAAAAACGTCCGGATTCCTGAATAAGGATCTCCTTCTGTCCCGGGGAAGGATCCTGCGACCTGAGCGACTCCTCAATAAAAGACGTGATCTCCCGCAGACGCTTCACGGAAAAGAGCTCCCCTGCATCGGTGACCGTCTCATCGGAGAGAATGCCCAGATACTGAATAAAATGCTGATTGGCCAGGATCTTCCCGCCTGCAGCCGAAAAAACCGCCACCCCCTCATCGATCGCCTGCAGGTGTCTGTAGAGCTTCTCCCTTTCCGAGATCAGTTCGTCCTGGGTTCTTCTCAGATTGTCATAAATCTGTACGATCTGACGACCAATGATACCGAACTCATTTTTGGGAAACCGGACAGAGGTGTCAATGGGCTCATTGTTTCCGGCCCTGACAGCAAAATCTTTAAGCGATGAGAGGGTCACCCCCAGCCGGTCGGTCATATAGATCAGCGCTCCGAAAGTGAGCAGGAACATGAGCAGGGTGAAATAGATGAACAGATGATCTGTCTTCAGGAATTTTATGACATTGACGTCATACAGGATGGCCGTACGAACAAAATAATCCCCATAATTCTTTGCATAATAGTAAAAATTCCTGCTAGTGGAAGCAGACCTGCGGATGTTGGTACCGTATGCCTTATGCAACGATTGCTGAACCTCCGGCCGGTGCAAATGATTCTCCAGGGTATCGTACCGGTCCACAAAACTGTCATACAACACCTTTCCGTCTTTGCGGATGATCGTTACCCGGATCCCTTTGTTGGGAATGTCCCGCATCAGCGTATCCAACAGATCATAATGGCCGGTTTCATATATATTTTTGTTTTTAATGAACTGATTTGTGATCTCATTGATCGTGCTCAACGTGTTATCCAGCAGGGATATGCGGTAACTTTTTTCCCGTCGATACTGAAAAACCGCAACGATCCCTATGGTTATCAGAAAGACAACCAGAATATTGACAAACAACTTGGCCTTGTATGTTTTCAGCAGCATTACGAATCAAAGATAATACCTTCAGGAATGTATAAAAGAACTGCCGCGGGTTAATTTATTGTTAAGAATATCTTTTACCGTCCGGTCAGCAACCCTCTGGGCTCATTTATTTATTTTTCAGCTCATCCCGCTCCTTCTTTCTGATCAGGAAATACCTCTTTACCTTTCCCTCGTCCAGGACGATCAGGCCTGACAGCAGCAGGTCGGTCAGAGTGGCCACCGCCACCGCCTGCGAGAGGGTGTTGCCCATGGTCATCAGGAGACCCCGGTAGGGATGGAGCAGGATGATCACAAATTCTTCAAGAAGGGTCCTTTCCATGAATTTTCTTCTTTTTCAGACGACCGTTTTTGCGCAGGGCCTGGTCGATAATCCATTCTATCTGACCGTTGATACTGCGAAACTCATCCGCCGCCCACTTCTCGAGGGCCTCCATCTTCTCAGGATCGATGCGCAGCACAAAAGATTTTTTCTTCATCTGCTAATGATGTAAAGTTCCGGCATTCACGATGGGAGCAGCATCTTTGTCGCTGCACAGCACCACCATCAGGTTGCTGACCATGGCAGCTTTCTTCTCCTCGTCCATCTCGATGATTTCCTTATCCCTGAGCTGTTCCAGTGCCATCTGCACCATGCTGACCGCCCCTTCCACAATCTTGAACCGGGCCGCCACGATGGCCGTGGCCTGCTGCCGTTTCAGCATGGCCTGGGCGATCTCCGCCGCATAGGCAATGTAATTGATGCGCGCCTCGATCACACGGATGCCGGCTATCGTCAGCCGCTCGCGGATCTCTTTTTCCAGCTCATGATTGACCTCCTCGCCCCCCGACCGCAATGTCATCACTGCATCATGGTCCTCGAAATTATCATAAGGATACAGACCTGCCAGCTTACGTAAAGCAGCCTCACTCTGCACCACCACAAAATGCTCGTAGGCATCCACTTCAAAAGCAGCTTTGTAGGTATCTTCCACCTGCCACACCAGCACCATCCCGATCATGATCGGATTACCGATCTTGTCGTTCACCTTGATGGTCTCACTGTTAAAGTTGCGCGCCCGCAGGGAGATCTTCTGCCTGACAAAGAAAGGGTTGACCCAGAAGAAACCGTTCTTCCGGATGGTGCCCTTATAGGCCCCGAACAGGACCAGTACTTTAGACTCATTCGGATTCACGACCGTAAACCCGATGAACCACAGAAAAAGCAATACGGAGGTGACAATGATCGCCCAGGTGATCCCGGCCATGGAACTTTCAACGATACCGGCAATGATCGCCAGCATAAGCAGCAATGCCAGCCAGCCGGACATCGGATTATAAGTCTTCTCATTTTTCATGATACAATAT
>WFSC01000065.1 GCA_015486185.1 Bacteroidales bacterium
GGGCACAATGTGGATTGGCACAGAATATGGGCTTGCTGCCATGAATTATGAAAACGGAACAGCCACTTTTCGACATTTCACTGAGAACGAAGGTCTTTGCAACAACGGGGTCACCGGCATCGAAGAAGATCATGCGGGTAATCTTTGGATCAGTACCAAAAGTGGCATATCACGATTCACCCCCCCCGAAGACCCTTTCAACAAAAAAAGCACCGGTACCTTTATTAATTATTTCTCGGATAACGGACTGCAGGGTAACAAGTTTAATCCTTTTGCTTATGCCAAGGATGCGAATGGTAACATTTATTTCGGAGGAGATAACGGTATCACAGCTTTCCATCCTGACAGCCTGCATATTCGATACAAGCCCCCCGGGGTTAACCTGACACATTTCATGATACTAAACAAAGAAATTAAGCCAGGAGATACGCTTAATCACAGATATGTTTTCAGGGAAGCTATTACTTTAACCGGTAATATTGTTCTTTCCTATAAACAAAATGCTTTCACTTTTGGGTTTGCAGGAACCAACAGTGCTAATCCGTTGAATACACGATACAGCTATCTCCTCGAAGGTTTTGAGGACACATGGAATACCGTAACAGCCGATCACCATTTTGCCAATTATACCAACATTCCTCCCGGTGAATATATTTTCAGGGTAAAAGCATCGCTATCCGGAAATCGCAGATTCGGACCGGTACGCTCCGTACACATAGTGATCTATCCTCCATTCTGGCAAACACTATGGTTCAAGCTCCTGATTGTCGTATTCATTACTGGTCTGATCGTGGCCTATTTCAGGTACAAAACATATGCCCTGAGAAAGCAGAAACAAGTATTATCCGATTTGGTTAGTATCCGTACCAGGGAAATAGAAAAAGCAAACCAGCAACTCGAAGAACAAAACCAGCAGATCCTGGAACACAAGGACCTGATCGAATTACAAAACCGCAATCTGAAAAAACTTACGGAGATTGGACAAAAGATCACCGCATCCATTCGTGTCAGGGAAATCATAAACCAGGTTTACGACAGCATTAACCAACTGATGGATGCCCCTATCTTTTATATAGGTATCGTCAACAACAGAAACAAAAGCGTAACTTTCTGGGGAAGGTTGTATAAAGGAACTCCTTTGCGCACTGAAATTATTCCCCTGAAAGATGATACACGACTATCTGTCTGGTGTATTCGTAACAATCGTATTGTTTTCCTGAATGACGTAAGAAAAGACGCAAAAGAATTTCTCGGGAAAAACTACATGGGATATGCCGGAGAAAAAAAGCCGAAATCTGCCATCTATATTCCGCTTGTTTCTTTCGAAGACAGGGTCACAGGTATACTGGTGGTTAAGAGTTATACCAAGAACGCCTACACGAACACCCATCTGGACATGCTTAAAAATATGGCCTCTCACATTGCCATAGCGCTGGAAAATGCCAAGGCTTACAATAAAATAAAAGAGACCTCTGACAAGCTGAAACAGATGGACCAGGTCAAAACGCGTTTTTTTACGAACATCTCTCATGAATTCCGCACGCCTCTGACCCTCATTCTTTCTCCCATCCGCAATATGATCAACCAATCGGGGCAAAACGGACTAAGGGAGTATGTGAACGAGCTCAAACTGGTTGAAAGGAATGCAGGCAGATTGTTACGGCTTATCAATCAACTGCTTGATATATCCCGTATCGAAGGAGAGAATATCAAATTGTCAGTATCCAGGGGGGATTTGGTGGAGGCTTTGAAAAAAATCGCCGAACCGTTTTACATACATGCCAATTTTAAAAACATACTTTTGACTTTTGAGTCAACCGAAAAAAACTTTGTTTGCTATTTCGACTTTGACAAAATTGAGAAAATCATTTACAATCTTTTATCCAATGCCATCAAGTACACCCCCGACCACGGGAAAGTCATGCTCTCTGTTCGTTTTTCAGGAGCCAACGGGGTCACTTTTGCTGAGATCAGAGTGAAAGACACGGGGGCGGGCATTCCTTCCAAACATCTGAAGACCATTTTTAACAGATATAAACAGGTAGACGAAAATGCTTATGCTCAGGATTCGGGAACAGGGATAGGTTTGTATCTGGCCAAAAAGCTGGTTAATATCCACAAAGGGGAAATTCATGTGACCAGCAAAGTTGGCACAGGCACAGAATTCACTGTCAGGATCCCCGTCTCAAAAAGCCATTACAAAGCCGGGGAGATAAAAAAATACGATCTCACGCCTTCTTCCGCAACCATTGAGTCCCCCATACCGGCCGATTTTGGAAGGAATATCCGCACCCTTCCCCATCAGACCGACGACAAGAAAAAAACATTGTTGATCATTGAAGACAATCCCGATGTTTGTTTCTATCTGGCCGATCACTTTGAAAAAGAATATAATATTCTGATTGCTCTTGATGGGGAAGACGGATATGAACAGGCCAAAAAAAGGAATCCGGATATTATCATCAGTGACATCATGATGCCAAAAATGGATGGCATCACCTTATGCAGCCGCCTAAAGACCGATCTTCTGACGAGTCACATTCCGGTCATTCTGCTGACGGCACGTACCGACAACAAAACAAAAAGGTCGGGCTATGAAACCGGAGCAGATGATTATGTTACCAAACCTTTCGACATCGGGTTATTGATTCAACGGGTAAAAAACCTGATTACCCTGCGTGAAAAACTGAGGGACAGGTTTCTCACCGGACCGTTTACCGAGCTGAAAGAGATCGCTCCCACCTCAACAGACGAGAAACTTCTCCGCCGTATCATGGATTCGATAGAAAGGAACCTGTCAAATCCTGATTTTACTATTGATATGCTTACCCGTGAAGCTGGTATCAGCAGGGCACAGTTGTTCCGTAAAATCGGCGCCCTTACCCGGAATCACTCGGTCTCTGATTTTATCATCTCTTTCCGCCTGCAGGCTGCTGCCGCACTTTTCAGCCAGGGATATCACAATGTATCAGAAGTAGCTTACAATGTTGGGTTTAAGAATGCTTCCCATTTCACTACCCGGTTCAAGAAACAATTCGGGAAAACCCCTGTCGAGTTCATCAAGTTGTTACATTAACGTTTACCATCTCTGTTTCCCACTCCAAAAAACAGGGCAGTATCATACCATACAACACCCTGAACAACAGGGATTCTGTTGTTCAGGGCAACTGTGAGACGCTCAGAAAGGAGATTAATACGGTAAACAAAATCCCTGACAGGCTTTATCCTTAATTTTGTTGACGATGATCTCATAGTATTAACCTTAAAAACACCAACGCATGAAAAAGTGGCTATTAAAAGTTCTCAAGGTTTCCTGGGTTTTGTTTTTCTTTGTCTGTTCAGCTCCCGGCTTCGGACAGGGAAGGACCATCAGCGGAACGGTCGTTTCTGAAAAAGACCAGTCGCCCCTGCCGGGTGTTACGGTGATGGTTACCGGAACCCAGACTGGTACGGTAACAGATGCCAACGGTCATTTCAGCCTGACGTTGCCTGCCAATGCGAAAAGCCTGACATTCAGTTTTGTGGGAATGCAAACAAAAGTGGTGCCGATTACGGCACAAAACACTTACAATGTGACCATGAAAGAGGAGGTCACAGGACTGGACGAAGTCGTTGTCATCGGATATGGCGAACGTAAAAAAAGAGATGTGACTACTTCGGTAGTAAGTGTTCGTTCCGATGAAATAGGTAAACTACAACTGGTAACCCCTGAAAAGGCCCTGTTAGGTACTGTATCAGGTGTGAATGTTATATCAGGCGGAGGATCACCCTACGCACGCAATGCCATCCAGATCAGAGGCGTAAATACATGGGGAGTTTCTTCACCATTAATAGTAATAGATGGAATCCCGATTACAGAATTTGGATCAGGTGCAGAAGGTAACAGCTCCAGGGTACAGGATATGAGAAGTCCTGTGAATATTCTGTCAATGATCAACCCAAATGATATTGCATCTATTTCCGTTTTAAAAGATGCTTCGGCTGCTGCCATTTATGGGATGAGGGCATCCAACGGCGTCATTCTTATTGAAACAAAACAAGGAATAGAAGGTAAAACAAATATAGATTTCAATATGCGATATGGTGTAAAAAACCTTCCAAAAACCTATAGTGTTTTAGGGGTCCCCGATTATGTTTCTTTATACCAGGAAGCGTATCAAAATGCTGACCAGGTTGCCAATATGCCTTCTGTTTTTGATTCAAACAGTCCGGATTATCTGGGGGATATGCCTACTGTGGACTGGCAGGGGGCTTTATTGAACAAAAATGCCATTACACAGGATTATTCATTAAAATTCAGTGGGGCTACAAAAAATGTTAATTATTATGTATCCTCAGGTTATACAGATGACGAATCACCTTTGGTCGCAGAGAATCTTAAAAGGTATAGCTTTGCTTCGAATATCAATGCCAAAATTAACAAATATATAAGAGCAGGCCTTAATTTTATCGGATCCTACGAACATACTAATTCAAACACGTGGGATAATTTGGATCAGGATGCCGGAATGGCTCCCTGGCAGCCCATTTATGGAGACGGTCCTAATGGATATGCTCCTGTAAACAAGTCCACATCACGATTTAACTTTGATCCGACATTTTTATGGGGCCCTGCAACCCATAGTAATACGGCCGGACTTCGTACGATGTGGAACAGGCAATATGAACTTATGAGAGGTCTGGGCAAAGCCTACCTTGAAATAGAACCGGTCACCGGATTAAGAATACGTGGAAGGTTAAGTGGTGATTGGTACTATAACCGCAGGAATTTATTTCAAAGTGTTGATCAGTTCTATTTCCTCCAAACTGCATCTGATCCGCTGAGTTTGGCTGAACCCGGCGTTGATGATACAGAAGGGCATTATGATGAACGGCATTTCAGAAACTATAATCTGGCAGAAGAATTAATTGTTACCTGGATCAAATCATTTGGTAAACATAATATAAATGCAACCTTTAATGCAATGAATCAGAAATACGGATTTGAAGGAATTGGTGCGGGCACCGATGAAATGCATTACGGTGATCCGCAATACTGGACAATCGGAGGCCAGCAGGATTACATTGTTGCTTACTCGGATAAATGGGAAAGCGCCTTGCAGGGATACATGGGACGCGTTTCCTACAATTACAATCACAAATATTATCTTGACGGCACCTTGCGTTATGACGGTTCTTCCAAGTTTGCCCCGGAGAATCGCTGGGATTTCTTTCCTTCCTTCTCAGCAGCCTGGCGTATCAGTTCGGAAGATTTTCTCAAGAGTGCAGCTTCATGGCTTACCGACCTGAAGCTCAGAGGAGGTTGGGGAAAATTAGGAAATCAGGAGATCTCCAATTATGCTTTTGTCTCCCTGGCCAATGAGAACCCTACAGTTTCTTTTGGCTATAATCCCTCCGCAAGATTTCCGGGAATGGGTTACACATACTGGGGTGCCGCTTTCAATGGTATGCCCAATAAAGACCTGACATGGGAAAAAACCTATACTACAGATATAGGATTCGACCTTATTCTTTTCAACGCACTGTCAGCTTCCGTTGAACTCTATCATAAGGTAACAAAAGATTTATTATCCGCTATAGAGATTCCTGTCAGTGCAGGATATGTCAATAATCCACCACAGAATTTCGGATCAGTGTTAAACAGAGGAATTGATATTACATTAGGCTACAGAGGATCTGCCGGTCAATTCAACTACAAAATTAATGGAAACATCAGTTTTGTTCATAATGAAGTGCTTTCCCTTAAGGATGATGTACCATTTGGTGGAAACTGGGGCCGGGTAGAAGAGGGCAAACCCTTGTTCTTCTACCGGGGCTATAAAACCGACGGCATTCTGCAAACTGACCAGGAAGTACAGGATTATCTCAACAGCGTCACCGATGTAAACATTACCCCTTCCCAACTGGCTCCGGGTGATTACCGCTTCCAGGATCTAAGGGGCAACCCGGATGAAGAACATCGTTTTTACTCACCCAATCCGGATGGTACGATCAACACCTATGATCAGGTATATATCGGAAAAACCATTCCGGGTTATACCTACGGATTAAATATAGTTCTTGAATATAAAGGCTTCGATGTAAGCATGTTATTCAATGGTGTGGGAGACGTACAAAGATATAATAGTATAAGGGCCGGATTAGAAGCCATGTCAAGCCAGGGGGCCAATCAATTAACCACGGTGCTTGACAGGTGGACTCCTTCCCATCCCTCCACTACCATGCCCAGGGCTGTTTTTGGAGATCCTTCACAAAACAACCGGTTTTCGGACCGATTTATTGAAAGCGCAGCTTATTTCAGACTCAATAATCTACAGTTCGGATATAGTTTGCCTGACAGAGTATGGAAAAGTCTCGGATTCGGAAAGAACCTGCGAATATGGGCAGGTATTTCTAACCTTTTTACATTGACAAATTGGACAGGACTTGATCCTTCTGTTCCTGACGGTGCTATTCCCACTCCGAGAATTTCAAGTTTTGGAATAGATGCAAGGTTTTAACAGGTTAATATCAAAATGAAATACAATGAAAAAATTAAAATTCATCATTTTAGGATTTGCAGCTTTAGGAATTCTTTACCTGGCAGGCTGTAATAAGAATAATCTGGATCTGGCACCACATTCTCCTTCGGAAAACGAATATTTCAAAACACCTAATCAGTTTAACCGAACGGTTTTCGGTGCCTATGCAAAAATGGCGGATTTCTTTTCCCTGAACACTAATGTTCCGTTGATTTATGCATGGCTTCTTCCCGGGGATGATGTCACCGACATCACACCCAAGACCTATGAAACTTTCGAAGGAAACTCTCCAAGTGACGTGTATCTGACACAAATGTTCCAGTATCCGTACCAACTGATCAACCGGACCAACATCGTCCTGGACAAATATGCCGATATGGATCAGAGCGGTTTTGATAAAAAAGATATTGAGAGTATTAAAAATACGGTTGGGGAAGCTTATTTCCTGCGGGGATTTTGGTATCTGTGGCTGATGAACTACTATGGCAAAAACATCCCGCTTGTATTACACCGGATGGTATTGGGGGAGAATGGGGTTACCAAGGAAGACCTGAATATACCAAGCGCCAGTGATTATGTAGCCATTCTGGATCAGTGTATCAGTGACCTGAAAGCGGCTGTGGATCTGTTGCCGGAAAAGTGGCCTGACCTGTATCTGGGGCGTGTCACCAAAGACGCTGCCTACGGGTTATTGGGTAAGTTATATGTATACAGGGCATGTTACGGCTCATCCGCCTCCCAGGATTATCAGAATGCCCTCACGGCTTTCAACAGTATCAGCAGTGAACATGGGCTGACAGATAATTTTGCAGATAATTTTGATGTAACCAAGGAAAACAACAAAGAATCACTGTTTGAATTCCAGGCCAGCAATGCTCCCTCCTTGGACAATGTATGGCTGGCCAATGATTTTGATATCTCCATTGGCCGGATGAGTGTATTTTATTCCTGCTTCGACAATACCTGGGGATATCACTGGTGGGGCAATGGCACCATCATCCCCACCAGCAAACTGCTGTCTATGTATGACACGGCATCCGCTGCCCGTGACCCGAGGTTTGACGATACTTTTCAGCCGGCAGACTTCCCCTACAATACCGGTTTTATGATCGTCAAATTCACCAAGTATTCCCAAAACGCCGGTGACTTCGGATCCTTTTCTTCCACCAATAACCTGAGATTGCTCAGGATGGCAGATGTACTATTGTTAAAAGCCGAAGCACTGGCACAGACCGGGGATCTGCAGGGGGCCATCGACCTGGTCAACCAGATCAGGACGAGAGCACGCAACTCCGGCGGATCAACAGCTCCTGCCGACAGACCCTCTTCAAGCGATGTAAACGAAGTAATGGGATGGATTATGGATGAAAGAATGCTTGAATTGGCCGTCGAAGGACAACGGTGGCCTGACCTGAAACGTTGGGACGCTGCCGGATATATTAATCTGGGATCGTGGACAACCAGCGATTTTTCTCCGGTCTCTGATGTGGAAAGTTCATTTAAGTTTGATTATCCCAACGACCTGGTTTATCCGATCCCTGAAAACGAACTGAACAACAACCCCAATATTACCCAGAACCCCGGGTATTAACATCACTCCTTTCTCAATAAGTTTTAGGTTAATAAAGTAAAAGAGCGACTCTGACCAGGTCGCTCTTTTTTTATCAAACTGCCAAAAGTCTTTATTTTTATTTTTCTTTTTCCTTTTTCTTTTTTGCATTCTCCACAAATAC
>WFSC01000066.1 GCA_015486185.1 Bacteroidales bacterium
CGCCTCCGGCAGTTGGTGGTGACATATTTTGTTAAAAATCCTTAAACAACATTGTACCAGTAAAATAATCTATTAATTTAGCAGTTACTTATAATGGGTTATGAATTTGATCTTAGACATAGGTAACAGCCGGGTAAAAAGCTATATTTTCAAGGAGGAAAAGATCGCACATCAACAGGAAACAGACGGGGATGTTATCCCCCTGGTGAAAGATCTTTTGCATCGTTTTCCAGAGGTCCGTTATGCCATTGCCGTTTCTACCCGTAAACCGGATCCTGAACTTTTCACATATCTGCATCATCTTGACCGGTTCATTGAGTTGGGTCCTGAAACACCCCTGCCCATCCGGAACCTGTATAACACTTCAGATACGCTGGGATATGACCGGATCGCCGGTGTCGTGGAAGCCCATGCCCGCTATCCCCGGAACACAGTCCTGGTAATCGACGCCGGCACAGCCATAACCTATGACCTGGTAACAGCTACCGGCGAATTTTCAGGAGGGAATATATCTCCGGGCCTTGCCATGCGTTTCAGGGCCCTTGCTACTTTTACCGATAGACTGCCCCGGGTTTCGGCAAAAGACACAATTCCCCTGATCGGGAGAACCACGGAAGAAGCTATCATAGCAGGGGTAGAGATGGGTATAATAGCTGAGGTTGATGGTATTATTGATATTTTCCGTGAAAAATATAACGGACTTCAGGTTATTATTACCGGAGGAGATGCCTTTTTTTTTGATAAAAAATTAAAAAATAGCATCTTTGTGCTTCCTGAATTAACAGCTTTTGGACTCAACAGAATACTGAAATTCAATGTATAAAAAACCACATATCTTTATACTGGTTGTATGGCTTTCATGCTTATCCGTAAGCGGATGGTCACAGAAACCCACATACAACTCTCCTTTTTCGGTAAAAGGGATAGGAGATCTTCCCCGCATCGGAGTGCCTTTTAACAGCGCACTGGGCGGAATTTCGATCGGGGTTCGTGACAAAGGAAATGTAGATTATCTGAACCCGGCATCCTATTCGGTGCGTGACAGTATGTCTTTTGTTTTAAACTTCGGCGGCCAGGGGAAGGAAAGCGATCTTACCAGCTCCCAGGCATCTGCAAAAACATACGACATGAACCTTAATCATCTTTTATTCAGCTTTCCCATTACCAGGAAACTGGGTTTTGCTTTCGGTTTTGTTCCTTCAACCTATACCGGGTATTCTATAAAAGAAAAAGTTTTGAAAGATGATCCTTTGTATAACCCGGATATCGGTGAGCTGGAGTATGTTTTTAAGGGAGATGGCGGAGTAACCCGTTTTTTCGCAGGAGCTTCGATTGAGCTGTTTGATCACCTTTCTCTTGGGATCAATGTGAATTATCTTTTCGGGGAAGTTAAAAAAACCCATACACTTTATTTCCTGAACAACCCGGGCACTTTCCAAACCAAAATAGAAAGACATACCATCGTCAGTGATTTCAACTATGATCTGGGATTGCAATATGAGACATCTTTTAAGAAGAAAGAAAATCATCTGGTTGTAGGACTAACCGGAGGGATTAACAAAAAGATCAATTATTCACTGGAGCAACTGGATTATGCCGTATTGGTGACTTCCGGCGGAAATTCATATAACGACACTGTATCTTTTATTGATGTTTACAACCAAAATTTTATCATGCCTTTTTACCTTGGAGCAGGTTTCACATTTTCCGGCGGATCAAAATGGCTGGTTGGCGTGGATTATAAATACCAGGACTGGTCGAAGGCAGAGATCCCTTTTAGCAAAGACAAACTGGTGGCTTCACATTTTATCCATTCAGGCATCCAGTTTGTCCCAAATCCCAGAGACTTCCGGAAATACTGGAAAATTGTCCGGTATCGTGCAGGAGGATACTATGGAAATTCCTATTTTGAGGTAAATAACAATCCGCTAAAAGACTTTGGCATAAGTTTTGGGGTAGGTTTTCCTATACCACTGTCCAGGACAATGATAAACGTATCCTGGGAAAGCGGTTGGAAAGGATCGGTTGAAAAGAATTATATTAAAGAACAATATAATATTATTAACTTTGGAATATCGATCAATAGTTTTTGGTTTGTTAAACGAAAATATAAGTAGAACATAAAACACAGTATCATGAAAAAGCTCATCAACACTGCGGTATTTTTTGGATTATTTCTGATCATGGTCCCTGCGTCGGCACAGGACCAGGGTCAGGATCAGGGACAGCAATCAAAAATTTTAGACTGTCTGAAAAATTATTCATTGTATTATGAATATTATAAACAAAAAGACTACAAGGAAGCACTTCCTTTTTGGAAACTGGTATATAATGGTCCTTGTACGGATATTATGCTTAAAGACCCAAAATATAAAAAATATCCCAGGTATGTTTTCCAAAACGGAGCCACGATCTACAAACATTTTATTGTAGATGCACTGAAAGCA
>WFSC01000067.1 GCA_015486185.1 Bacteroidales bacterium
AAGCCGTAGAAGAGGCGGTATCAGACAAATCCGGAAAGACAAAATATTCACTGGGAAGCGTTCTGAACCATGTCCTTTTACATCAAACCATTATCGGGCTGGAGACAAAGAAACAACTGAAGATAGCCAATGAAAAAAAAGTGGATACCGTCATCGGATGTGTTGGTGGTGGCAGTAACTTCGCCGGTCTGGCTTTCCCCTTTATCCTAGATAAGATCAACGGGGCAGATATAGATATCATCCCGGTTGAACCTGCCTCTTGTCCCACCATGACCCGTGCTCCTTACCATTATGATTTCGGAGATAATGCTGGCCTGACCCCTCTTCTGGCGATGCATACGCTGGGCCATGGGTTTATTCCGCCTCCGATCCATGCCGGCGGACTTCGTTATCACGGAGTGTCCCCGCTTATCAGCCATACAATAAATCTGGGGCTGATCCACCCTATAGCATTACACCAGCTTGAATGTTACGAAGCAGCTATGCTGTTTGCCAGGACAGAAGGAATTATCCCTGCCCCTGAAACCAGCCATGCTATTGCTGCTACCATACGGGAAGCAGTAAAAGCCAAAGAAGAAGGAAAAGAAAAAGTCATTGTGTTCAACTTTAGCGGTCACGGCCTGATGGACCTGATGGGGTATGATAATTATATTCATGGCCGTTTGCATGATTATGCACTTAGCGAAGAAGAACTGAAAAAATATACCGCTGATATCATGCAATTCCCCGAACCACCCGCTTTATAAAATAAAAACGGTATTAATGAAAAGCTTTTCCCGGCCCCCTTGAGGCAGGGAAAAGCTTTTTTTGTAACTTTACAGTTGAAAAAAAAATAAAACATGGAAAAAAAAGATATCGATCTTTCCAGAATATTGGTTTTAACCGTTAATCCGCGGGTTGATTATACCAAAATAGCCGTTTACCGGTTAGAAAAGACCATCTTTCTTAAAATGATCCGCCATACGGATGAAGAACTAAGCCGGTTCAATAGTGTGATTGAACAGGAACAATTCAGGGCGGATATGGTGATGGAGGCATTGAAAGACAATGATATTGATTTTAATAATATCCTGATGGTAATGGGCAGGGGAGGTCTTATTCATCCTGTCAAATCAGGTATTTATCAGGTCAATGAAAGAATGAAAAAAGATCTGGATACATTCAATGAACAGGTGGAAGATGTGGTAAATCTGGGAGGCCTGATAGCCGATAATCTCGCGCGACGTTTTCCCAATGCCAAAGCCTATATAGCCGACCCGGTTGTCGTGGATGAGTTTGACGAACTGGCAAGAGTGGCCGGACATCCCTTATTTGAACGAAAATCCATTTTTCATGCTCTTAACCAGAAATATGTGGCCCGGATGTATGCCAAATCCATCGGGAAAAAATATGATGAAATGAACCTGATCGTGGTAAACCTGGGAGGAGGGATCACTGTTGGCATGCATCATCACGGAAGGGTCATCGATGCTACATACGGTTATGATGGCGACGGACCCTTTTCAGTTATCGGAAGCGGCTCATTACCCGCCGGAGATGTGATCCGGTTTGCTTTTAGTGGAAAATATACTTTGGAAGAAATGCTGGAAATGGTCAGGGGAAAAGGAGGAATGGTTGCTTACCTGAATACCAATAGCGGCTATGAAGCTGAAAAAAGAGTGGAAAAAGGGGATGAAAAAGCCCGCTTTATATTTGAAGCCATGGCGTACCAGGTAGCCAAGGAAGTAGGCGCTATGTGTATGACCGTTACAGACCCCATAGACGCCATTCTTGTTACCGGTCCTATGGCAAACAGCCGTACGCTGATGAAATATCTGATGGAAAGATTGCCCAAAGTGTCTGAAGTACACGTTTATCCCGGCGATGACGAATTGGAGGGACTGGCCTATTATGCCTATTTATACCTGAAAGGAGAAATTAAACTCCAGGAATATAATCCGGCATGACCCTCCTGAAACCTGTTTATATATGAGGATAAAACTGCTCATCTTATTTACTTTCTTATTCTCTGCCGGGTTTTTGTTTGCCGGTACTATTGAAAACCATTTTTTATACGGGTTCTCTCAGGTTCAGGATACCTGTCAGAATTCTTTTGTTCGTAAATTTACAACAGAGATTGCCGATAGTACCGGAACCCCCGAAACCATTACGGTTCTATTTAAAGATACGGTCATACTTGAAGTAAAAATGAAAGACCGGATCCTACCGGTTAAAGATTATCCTTTGTATGAATACCAAATCTTTTCTCCGATAAAAAAAGAAAAAGCCCTGAGAGACAGCCTTCGTACAATAAAAGCGAATATAAAAATACTAAGGGAAAAATTATTTAATGCTGAAAATGATACGGATTATATTCATGAGCCTGACCCGGAAATAAAGGATTATGCCGGTTTACTGGCTGATGAAATTGCCGTTTTGGGGGATAATGCCACTATGCTCTTCAGGGAAGCCGCCCGGACCGGAAATACAAATGATCTTAACCTTGCTATAAGTGAGGCCCGTGATTACCTGATGCAGGAACTCATGTCCCAAACAGATACTACTTCTTATCAATCCGGAACGGTTTCATCTGAAATAAACCGGTATAATACGGAAGAACTACTGAAAAAACTGGACAGACTGAAACAAATGATCGATAGTACCACCATGCTGAAGTATGGATCTTATCTGACAAATATGCAACAACTTCAACTGAGTCTTATGCAGGAACAAAACCTGCTGTCCGGCCTGCAGGATCAATATGATCTGTTTGAGAAAAGTTTCGGCTGCGAACCTCTTCCGGCAAATATTGATAAAACCGCCAGACATCATAAGCATAGAAACAAAAAACATAAAAAAAGAAAACATAAAAAAAATGAGGAATTATAAAATATAAGTAATGTCCGGTAAAAAAAATAAGATAGTCCTTACCGTTATTGTAGCCATCATTGTGGTCCTGATCCTTCCGGGCCTGTTTTCCGGTAATGTTGACATTAAAACGGTTACCCGTATCAAACAACCCCTGAGCAGGGTATTTATCACTTTTGGAGATCCTGTAAAACTTCCCGACTGGATGGAAGATTTCAAAAAAATAGAACATGTTTCAGGATTACCTTATACTGAAGGCAGTAAGTATCGCGTAACGTTTTCTGCAGGACACAAGGAAGTGACAGCAATTGAAGAAATTCTGAAGGTGGACTGGAAAAAACGCCTTAAAATAAAAATGAAGATGCCAGGACTGGATATAACCGCCGATTTATATTTTTTTCAGATGGATAATTATACGGAAATGCAGGGATCGTATATTTTTACCGGAAAGAATGTGCTCACCCGGTTGATGTTGCCCTGGATGAAACCGGCCATCAGAAAAAAGATAACCAATGGCATGGATCGTTTCAGAATGATGATGGAAAATGATTCTAAATAAGGATTAACATTATCCTTATGCAATAAAAGGGAAAACATATAAATTACAAATAATATGGCAAAGATTGTAATATTAGGTGCCGGGGTTTCGGGGCATACAACTGCTGCCTTTATCAGAAAAAAACTGGGAAAAGACCATAGCGTGATAGTAGTGAGTCCAAACAGCAAATACCAATGGATCCCTTCCAATATCTGGATAGGGGTTGGCAGGATGAAATCTTCACAGGTAACATTTGAATTGAGGAAAGTCTATAAAAGGTGGAAAATAGATTTCCGCCAGGCCCTGGCCGAATCTATTCATCCCGAAGGAAACGGGAAAGAAAAAAGCCCTTTTGTCAGGGTTCGCTATACAGACCCGGAGCGAAAAGATGAAACAGAAGATATCCCGTATGATTACCTGGTGAATGCTACCGGGCCAAAATTGAATTTTTCTGCAACAGAAGGTCTGGATCCGGTAAACCGCACAGTTTCCGTATGTACCTACCAACATGCCGAACATGCCTGGGAGAAGCTTGGGGAAACTATACGGAAAATGGAAAAAGGGGAAAAGCAGAAAATTGTAATCGGCATGGGACATCCTACGGCTACCTGTCAGGGTGCTGCTTTCGAATATACCCTGAATGTTGCTTATGAGATCAGAAAAAGAGGTTTACTTGATAAGGCTGATATAACCTGGCTAACCAATGAATATGAGCTGGGTGATTTCGGCATGGGCGGAGCCTTTATCAAAAGGGGCGGATATATTACCCCTACCAAGGTTTTTACCGAATCCATACTGGCTGAGTCCCAGATAAAATGGGTGAAACGGGCCGGCGTAAAGAAAGTGGATGACCACAAAATATATTATGAGAACCTTGACGGGGAAGAGTATTCGTTGGAATATGATTTTGCCATGCTGATCCCGGCTTTTGCCGGCGTGGGAATAAAAGCCTATGGCAAAAATGACGAAGATATTACCGGAAAACTCTTTGCCCCGAACGGTCTTATGAAAGTAGATGCCGATTATACAAAAAAACCTTTTGAAGAATGGAGCGTAAATGACTGGCCATCCGTGTATCAGTCACCTGTCTATGAAAACATTTTTGCTCCCGGTATTGCCTTTGCACCCCCACATTCCATTTCCAAACCTATGCAAAGCAAAAATGGTACGCCTATCTTTCCGGCACCACCGCGTACCGGCATGCCCTCGGGAGTTATGGGAAAAGTGGTAGCCCTGAATCTTGTCAACCTGATCAAAAAAGGCAGGAAAGATTTCAAACACAGGGCTTCCATGGGGAAGATGGGAGCTGCCTGCATCGTTTCGGCAGGATACGGCCTGAAAAACGGAATGGCGGCTACCATGACCGTGTTCCCCGTTGTTCCCGACTGGGAGAAATATCCCGATTTTGGCCGTGATATTAGTTATACGGTAGGGGAGGTGGGACTGGCAGGACACTGGATCAAACTGTTCCTTCATTACATGTTCCTGCATAAAGCCAAAGGCTATCCCTTCTGGTGGCTCCTCCCCGAATAACCTTTTAACCTTAAATACAACATATTAAATACTTTTATCTTTTGCCTTTTGCCTTTTGCCTTTTATCTTTTATCTTTTGCCTTTTATCTTTTATCTTTTGCCTTTTATCTTTTATCTTTACCATTATGTCTTACAATAAAATCAAAGTTTACTACGATGAAGCTTACCCACCGTTACCAACCCGGTGGACGCGCTTTATAAGAAGATGCATTATCCGGCAGGTTTTCAGATTCATTTTATTAAATCTGAAGATCATGCGGATTATAGTAGGCGGCCACTCCTGATGGATATCGTATGATAGATTGGATGACAATGGGGAGATAGTAAAATGCCCCCGTCACGGGGGCATTTTTTCCACTAACCCTAATACACTGTCGTTCATTCTGCCGGCT
>WFSC01000068.1 GCA_015486185.1 Bacteroidales bacterium
AAGCCGCTAAATATATGAATTATAGTAATAAATACGGATTATTAATGGAAGCAAATGCCTATGAGCTTACGGCCCTGGATAACCAGCGTAAGGCACTGGTCACCTATGCAGGGCTGATGCCTGCAAGTGCGGAAAGGGATATGGTGCATGCTTCGGTTGCTCCTCCTATGCCTGACCGGAAGCCGATGAACCATAAGGAAAAATCCAAATTATCTCCACCCATGAAAAAACAGGTTGGAACGAGAGAAAACAGAACAACTTTACCCAATGTAACAAAAAGTAAAAAAGTAGTCGTAAGCCAACCGGAAACACAGCCTATAGATAAAAATATACTGCATGAAGAAATGTTGAGTCATTATATTTTTGGCTTTGAAATGCGGGATACTTCTGCTTATGTGGATGTGAAGGATATACCGGAAAATAATGCTATGCCTCCCGGGGTAAACTACCGGATACAGGTAGGCGTTTTCCGTAATCCGCCTGATATTTCCTATTTTAAGGGCATGTACCCAATGGTTATGGAAAAAATTCCCGGAAAGAACCTGTTCCGTTTCTATACAGGTTTGTTCCGGACCTATGGCAAAGCATCCAGGGTCCTTCTTGATCTCCGGAACAGAGGGTATAAAGATGCCGTTATTGCCGGATTTTACAATGGAAAACGTTCATCTGTCAGCAGGATCCAGTCACTGGAAGATGAACAGCCTTACAGTAATCTTCATCCTCAAAACAAATCAGTTGCGTTTACAGCAGGGGGAAAAGCGGTCCCTGAGAATGCCAATGTGAAGCCGAATCTTCTCTTCAGGGTCCAGTTGGGTGTTTTCAGTAAACCGCTTCCTCTTGAGAAACTGAAAGAACTGCAGAAGTTTTCCGGAAGCGGGTATGTGGTGATCCGTACGCAAAATAATCAGGGATTGTATGTCTATTCTATAGGAAATTTTACTACTTTTGAAAAAGCAAAAAATTTTCGAAATAAACTTGCTGAAAGTGGCATAAGCGGTTGTTTCGTTACAGCATATAAAAATGGCGTGAGGATTCCGCTGAGCGAAATCGAAGGAATTTAAATCCTTGGAACTATGGGAAAAGAAAAAGTATTAAACCATGAAAAAGATTCGGATGTCAAAAAAGGGAATCCGGTATTGGTATTGTTAAATGATGATATTCATACATTTGATTACGTTATAAATGCACTGGTCCAGATTTGTGAACATACTCCCGAACAGGCAGAACAATGTGCATTGATAACCCATCTCAAGGGCAAATGTGACATCAGTAAAGGAAAATATGAGAAACTTAAATCACAGAAAGATGCCCTGACGGAAAAAGGGTTAAAAGCTGTTATTGATTAAATTATTGCTTGTGTCTATACCTCTTATCATACTGTTGATCATTCTGGGAATATTTCTTTTCCTGGTCGAATTTTTACTTATACCGGGAATCACTGTTGCCGGTATAGGAGGCGCCATTTTATTGATAGGAGGTATCATTATGGGGTATAAATACCATGGTGTCACAGCAGGTAATTATATCTTACTCGGCACCCTCTTATTATTTCTTCTTACCCTTTATTTTGTACTGAAAGGAAGAACCTGGAAAAGACTTAGTTTGCGTGCCACTGTAAATGGTAAGATGAATGTTATTGAAAATTCCGGAAAAGATAAGATCAGAACAGGTGATGAAGGGCTGACTGTCAGCAGGTTAAATCCGATGGGGAAAGTCATGGTAAAAGGTCAGGTATATGAAGCAAAGTCACTGGGAGAATTCATAGAACAGAAGACAAAAGTGGAGATCATAAAAATATTACCAAACAGAATTATTGTCAAACCAAAAACAGAAAAAAATGAGTGAAACTGCATTGTATATTGTCATAATAGTTGGAGCCCTGATCCTTCTTTGGGTTTTTTTGTATTTTATACCGATCGGCCTGTGGTTCCAGGCCCAGGTATCCGGCGTACGGATATCATTATTGCAACTGATCATTATGAGATGGAGGAAGGTACCTCCGGGTGTAATAGTCAGTGCCATGATCGAGGGACAAAAAGCCGGACTGGAGTTGTCAAGGAATGAACTGGAGGCTCATTTTCTGGCCGGGGGCCATGTGCCAAAAGTGGTCCATGCCCTGGTATCCGCCTCCAAGGCTAATATAGATCTTACCTTTAAAATGGCTACGGCCATTGATCTGGCAGGCCGGGATGTATTCGAAGCCGTTCAGATGTCTGTAAATCCGAAGGTAATTGACACGCCTCCGGTGACAGCCGTTGCCAAAGACGGGATCCAACTGGTGGCCAAAGCCCGTGTCACGGTACGTGCTAACATCCAACAGTTGGTTGGTGGTGCCGGTGAAGAAACTGTACTGGCCCGTGTGGGGGAAGGAATCGTATCCTCTATCGGATCCTCCGAATCACACAAAGCAGTGCTGGAAAATCCGGATACCATATCCAAAACCGTTCTGGATAAAGGATTGGATGCAGGTACGGCCTTTGAGATACTTTCTATAGATATTGCTGATATTGACATTGGGAAAAATATAGGTGCCGTACTGCAAATGGATCAGGCCAATGCAGATAAAAATATTGCCCAGGCCAAAGCAGAAGAACGCAGGGCAATGGCCGTAGCCCTTGAACAGGAGATGAAAGCCAAGGCCCAGGAAGCCCGTGCCAAAGTGATAGAGGCCGAAGTGCAAATCCCGCTGGCCATGGCTGAAGCATTTAAAACAGGGAACCTCGGCGTGATGGATTATTATAAATTTAAGAATATCCAGGCCGATACCTCCATGAGAGAATCTATCGCAGGCACATCGGGGAAAAGCGGAGATAATATGAAATAAGGTAATGTGTATCACCTTTTTGTGGAAAGGTAACTCATACCTTGTTTTTTCGAGTTATCAACTTTTTTCCTAATATTGCATATAGAATGCAAATAAAGGACCTAATGAAATATTTGGCACGGGTACTGATCATTGTTTTTTTTGCAATTTCCCTGGCGGGATGTGCAGGTTCCTCTCAAACGACAAGAAAAAAACCAAAAAGGAAACGAACGATGATCAATACCACCCAAT
Organism: Bacteroidales bacterium; assembly: GCA_015486185.1. Classification (GTDB taxonomy): domain Bacteria; phylum Bacteroidota; class Bacteroidia; order Bacteroidales; family VadinHA17; genus DRPN01. Next base: position 3,056 of record WFSC01000068.1, read on the forward strand.
TGGGAAAAAATAAATATTTCTTTTCGGCTAAGTATCAACGAAAACTGTCTAAAGCTAAAAGAAAAAAAAGAAGATGAAAGAATGAGCTGGTGTAATGTCATCTTTTTTGATTTGTAAATAACATCCCCAGCTCTTTTCGGGTTTTTATTAAACGGGTACCCGATACGCCGATATCGGTTAGAAGTGATATATTGGCGTACAGTTCCCGGCACATGACAATATCCTGATCGAGCAACTGCTTCTTCTCCCTGCGTGTAAGGGTATGTAAACAGGTAACGGGATAAAGTCCGGCCAGATCAATACGCTCACGTAAGCTGCCTTGACCCGGGTAGTCCCACGAAACCAGGTGCAGGCCTGTACAATTGCCAAAGCTAAGGGCGTCTTCCGTAAAACGGGTGTTGGTAACCAGCCATCCCTCAAACGACAGGTCCGCTTCTGAAGGTTCACGTGCCAATGCTTTCCGGATATCATCAAAACGGGAATGAATGTACATCGGTATCTTAACATCACTCCTGGTGCCCTGATCGTGATGAAATTTACACTCAACCATGATCTTTTTGTGATCTTTTACAGCCACTACATCCACTTCATGCTGTACACATTTGCCGGCTATAATCACATCCGTTTCTGTCCGGTATCCCTGATAGGAGAGTAATGCACCTACGAATTTTTCAAAAGGATAACCGGTAGGACCCAAATCCATGATAGCCTGTTTCAGACGGTAACGACCCGAAGCGTGGGACGATCTTTTTCTTAGCAGATCGTAAGCCGTCCGGTAGATCTTTTTGGTGGTAATGCCGTCATATAGCATATTATCGATCTTTTTCAAAATAAACCGGATATCTTCTTCGCCGGCACCTGACCGTTCCAGCGAACGGCGAAGCTGTTCCGGACGATAGATAACCCTTTGACCCGATTGCTTTATAACATGAACCGGAGAACTATTGGAGCTGGTATTCATAAAAAATTAATTTTAATGATCGTTTAACCCTTTGTTATTTATCCGGTAAAAAAACAAAATATTCATTGATTTGAAAAACATATTAAATAACATAAGCAGATGAGGATGATAATGGCCGGAAAAATATAACTTTGTTACTATAAACAAATAATTGTATCATGTTAAGTAAAGATTTTTCCTGTTATGCCTGTTTTTCCACAAAACTGATGGTTGCCAGATTCCCTTCTGAACATAATGAAGGCATTTTGATCCTTGAATCCAGCCCGTATCCATCCTATATTTCATGGTCCGGATTTCCAGGTAACCTGAAGTCAGTGAAGGATCACCATCTTTATCTTGTCGTGAAAAAACCATTCAGTTGCTTTCAGGACCGGGTCATCCGTTATAGTTATAAGATTATGAAGAAAATGGACCTGACCCTGCATGTATCACCGGGGCAAATTACTTTGCAAAATGAAACACATCCCTGTATTAGAATCAGAACCGAGGAGACTGCTCAGTTAAAGCCTTTTATAACCACACTGAAGCAATTGGGTATTCAATTTATGGCAGATAAGAAAATCAAGCCCTATGAGGCTCTTATTCAATTCAAAAGATATACGAATTTTAAGAATACGGATGATGATATATTCATAGATAAGGAAAATTCAAACCGGCATTTTATCCCTATTCCGGTCGATATTGATTACGAAACATTTGAAAAAATGATTAAAGACATAAAGAATAATTGTGATTTTCATATGTTTGATGCTTCCCTTGTCTATCTGAATTGTGGTGACCGGTTTGTAGATATGGTTTCTGTTTATTCGGAACATTGTGAAGAAAGACGGCTTCCCGAATTAAAAAAATCCCTGGATGAAGAGGTTAAAAGACTTCATCTTCCTGATTATTGACTTTTGACGGGAAGATGATTATTACAACATATAAAAAACATGTTTTTAAATATCCTTTTTATTGAATATCCTAAAAAGGATTACCTTACTTTTGCATCTTGTCACCCATGTTTACGGTATAATTTTAAGATAATATATGAAACGAAAATGAAAATTTAACTAAATTTTCATATAAAAAAACTAACATATGAAAAAAATAGGTGAAATTATATTGATTCTGTTCATTCCCTGGGTTATTATTTTTTATCTGATATGGGTTGTTAATAGTGATAAAGATCCTGATTATTACAATGTTGCTGATATACAGGTAGATCATAAGGTTCCGGTAACCGATCATTCCAAGTTCGCAGTTTTGCAGAAACATTTCAATAGTCCTTCTGAGGTAACGGCCGCCTGCCTGAGTTGTCATAACGGACGGGATGCGGAAATAATGAAAACGGAACATTGGAGGTGGCAGAAAAAAGACACGATTCCCGGCAGGGGCGTTTATGATCTGGGTAAAAAAAATATTATAAATAATTTTTGTATTGGTGTAAACAGCAACGAGCACCTTTGTACCATGTGCCATGCAGGATACGGATATAGTGATAAGAATTTTGATTTTCATAACCCGGATAATATCGATTGCCTGGTATGTCATGATAATACAGGTACTTACAAAAAGTCAAAACCGGGTACAGGCCCTATGACAGGATCGGGATATCCTGCTCCTTCCGTTGACCTGAATAAAGTCGCCCAGCATGTAGGATATCCTCATAGAAATAACTGTGGTGCCTGTCATTTTACCGGAGGCGGGGGAAATAATGTTAAGCATGGTGATCTTGAGACAGCCCTGAACCATACTACACACGAAGTTGATGTCCATATGGATGCCAATGGCAAAAATATGGATTGTACGGATTGTCATAAAACCAAACATCATCAGGTATCAGGGCAGCTCTATATGGTTTCTTCTTCTAATTCAAACCGGGCCACCTGCGTACAATGTCATACGGATAAGCCGCACAAGAGCAAAATATTAAATGACCATTTTGAATTGGTGGCCTGCCAGACTTGTCATATTCCTACCTATGCCAAGGTTAATCCCACAAAAATTTACTGGGACTGGTCAACTGCCGGAAAATTAAAAAACGGAAAACCGTATATGGAAGAGTCGAAAGATAAACTCCATGAATACAGTTCGAAACATGGAGATGCAGTCTTCGGAAAAAATCTGCAGCCTGAATATGTGTGGTTCAATGGTACTGCAAATCATCAGCTTATAGAAGATAAGATTGATACGGTGCCATTGGAACTCAATCATCTGTATGGTTCCTATGAGGATAACCTGCATCCGGCAAATCCGCATAATGTTTCCAAAATATGGCCGGTAAAAATTATGCGGGGGAAACAAATTTATGATACGGTTCGAAAAACACTTATACAACCTAAACTGGTAGGTAAGAAAGGAAGCGGAGCTTTCTGGGCTGACTTTGACTGGCAGGCTTCGGCTACCGCCGGTATGAAGTATCTGGGCCTGCCTTACAGCGGACACTACGGGTTTATAGAAACACGATCTTACTGGCCAATTAATCATATGGTTTCTCCGGCAAATGAAGCATTACAATGTGCAGATTGTCATAGTAAGCAAGGTCGTTTGACCCATCTGACCGGCTTTTACCTGCCGGGCAGGGACCATCATAATGGCCTGGATCTGGTCGGCCTCCTGTTTATCCTGCTGGTGACCGCCGGAGTGCTGGTGCATGGCTTCTTGAGAGTGGTGAACAGCGGGCATAATGAAAATACTGAAAAATAAATAACGATGAAAAAAGTACTGATATATAAAAGATACGAAAGGTTCTGGCACTGGACACAGGCACTTATCATCCTTTGCCTGGCATTGACAGGTTTTGAAATACACGGAACATACCGGCTTTTTGGATATCACAGAGCCGTTATCCTGCATGATAACCTGGCCTGGTCTTATATTATCCTTATCATTTTTACTTTTTTCTGGAATATGATCACCGGCGAATGGAAACAATATATTCCTTCTGCGAAATTGATCAAGGCACAATGGGAGTATTATATATCCGGTATTTTTCGTCATGCCCCTCACCCTACAAGGAAAACAGTATATAATAAATTTAATCCTCTGCAGCGAATGACCTATTTCGGGCTGAAGATGATCATTATTCCTCTAATGGTCATCAGCGGACTGTTTTATATGTATTTCAGTGTATTAAAGAATGGCCCGCTGGTCGAATCCCTGAAATGGGTCTCAATTGCACATTTAACCGGCGCCTTTCTGTTATTGGGATTTCTCGTAGGACATATATATCTGACGACAACAGGACTTAAACCTCTTTCTGCTATTAAGGCAATGATTACCGGATGGGAAGAAATGACCGATGAGGAAGCACAGACAGCTTTGGAAGAAAATCTGGAGGTAGCTATGCTGGAAGGCCGTGAAAGTATAAGGGGAGGAGGAAAAGAAGAGCAGGAGAAAATATTTGAGACTACTTTTGAACAGGTGATCAATAAATTGGGCATTGAAACAGAAAGTACACGTTTGCGTGAAAAATTACTTGACTCCAATGTGGGTTACTTCCGGATAAATAAAGATGGGTATTATGAGGAAGTGAACGATGCCTGGCTGGCTCTCTATAAATGTTCTGTTAAAGATGAAGTGATCGGCGCGCATTATTTTCTGAACCGGTCACCGGAAGCAAGAAAAAAACTGGAAAAAATGGTTAATAAAGTTCTTTCCGGAGAGTCGGTCAGCGGAGAAGTAGTGGAACGGGTTTGTAGCGATGGAAGTATTGGTTATCATACCGTTTCAGCAATTCCTTATTATAAAAACGGGGAAATTGCCGGTCTCGAAGGATTTATTATGGATGTGACAGAACAGGTGAAGGCCGAACAGGAACTGGAGAAAAAGCTCAAGGAAGAAATCAGGCCGGTTGATTTCTACCAACATATATCTGATTCAAAGGAGGTAGGATATTTCCGGATCGATAAAGATGGCTTTTATCAGGATGTCAATGATACGTGGGTTAAACTCTATAAATATGACTCCAAAGATGAAATTATTGGAAAGCATTACTCTCTGAGCCGTACCAAGGAAGATTTTGTTAAATTGCAGGAATCCGTTGACCGTGTTTTGCAGGGAGAAACTATCCCTTACGGTGTAACCCGCAGATATTGTAAGGATGGATCAGTTGGTTATCATAGTATTACAATGACCCCTGTGTATCAGGGAGAGGAAATTGTGGGCTTTGAAGGATTTATTGTTGACATGACGGACCGGATTGAAGCGGAACAAGCCCTGATAGCGGAAATGGAAGAACAGGTGAGAACGGATAACTTCTATCGGCGGATGGCTACGGCCAAAGGGGTGGGTTATTTCCGGATCGATAAGGATGGATTTTATGAGGATGTCAACGAAACCTGGCTGAAACTTTATAAATACGATTCAAAAGATGAAATAATCGGTAAACATTATTCTCTGAGTCGTACCAAAGAAGATTTTGTAAAACTGAAAGAAATGGTGGATAAGGTTTTGCAGGGAGAAGTGATCCCCATGGCCGAAACACGCCGGTATTGTAAAGACGGTACCATCGGCTATCATACGATTACTATGACTCCGGTTTACAAAGGTGATGAGATTGTGGGTTTTGAGGGATTTATTGTGGATATTACCGATAAAAAGAAATCGGAGAAAAGTTAACAGGTAAAATTATTGCAACAACAGGTTTACCAATAAAAAAACCGCATGGGTTCTTACATGCGGTTTTTTTATCATGTTGCCATTCGTTGTTCCGGTATTTAAGGTGTCTGATCTTTTTTGGGTTCCACCTTTTTTAATTCCATACCACATTTCGGGCATTTGCCCGGTTTTATCGGGGGAATGTATATAATTTTCCAAAAAGATGCCGGACCTTTTTTCAAAGACCCGGCATCTAATGCACTCTTTAACC
>WFSC01000069.1 GCA_015486185.1 Bacteroidales bacterium
TGGTTGCTGATCGGAACCTTTGACGGATTATATATATATCGCTTTTCCGGTGAAAATGAATCGCCATCTTTTGTGAAAAAAGAGGCTGAAATCACCTCACGGGTACAGACAATTTTCCCGGATGGACAAGAAATTTGGGTAGGTACAATCGATGACGGAGTTTACCGGTTAACGATCAGGGGAGCATCAACAGGGGGTGCTCAAAAAATAGAGGAACTGGGTGATATGAATATTACGGATATACTCCGGGATTCGAAGGGGGATTACTGGATTAGTACCTTTGGCCACGGTGTTATTCGTATCCATCCGGAGGGAACGGGATTTGAAAGGGAAGATTATAATGACAGCACCGGGTTGGGCGCACATAATATTCAATGTATTTTTGAGGATTTTGAAAAGAATATATGGATAGGAACTTATGGCCAGGGGCTTGTGTTATTTCCTGATGAGGCATTGTTATTGTTTCATTTCGGAAATCGATTGCCCGGGGAAAACATTACGGCAGTTACGGCTTATGATGATAAAGTGGTGCTGGCAGGAGATAAAGGAATTATAATTACTGATTCACAGGTAAAAAGAAAAATAAAGATCCTTACGAATGCAAACGGTTTGCCTGATGTTCCTGTAGATGCTCTTTTTGTAGATAGTGATAAAACATTATGGATTGGGACAAGGGGGGCTGGAATATACAGATGTAAAGCATCGGACAGAAGAGTTTATCCTGTTTTCCACTCGGGAAATAAGCTGGAAAATACCATTCACAGCCTGGTCGGTGACGGACAATATTTATGGGCCGGTACAGCCAGTGGCGTTTTGATCTTTGATACGGAGGGGAAGCCGGTGAAAAAGTTTTCGACCTATGAAGGTTTGCCTTATAATAACATTAACCAGATCTTTCTGGGGAAAGACCACCTGGTCTGGCTGGCTACGATGTCTGACGGATTATATGTGATAAACCCGGCGGATAGTATTTATCGGAAATACAGGTTTCCTGCAATGATTGCCCGTTTGCAAATGAAATCCATAACCAGGGATGCTGCCGGAAACTTTTGGATTGGCACCTATGGAAGCGGGGTATTTGAGATAACTAAAGACACCATCCTGAATTATAATGAAAATTCAGGGATGATCTCAAATTATTGTTACAGTCTTACGATTGATCTCAACGGCAATGTTTGGGTCGGACATAGTTCCGGAATAAGCCGGATCTACCCGCAAAATAAAAAGGTCAGGACCTATTCGAGGAAGCAGGGTATTGTGGCAGAATGCAATCCGAATGCTGCAGTTACAGATCCACGGGGGAAAGTGTGGCTAGGCACTTCCAACGGAGTGATCAGGTTCGATCCGGCACGGGAAAAAACGGATACCATTCCTCCTAAAACAAATATCCTGTCCCTTACTTTTTCCGACAAAAGGGTGCCGGTTAGGAAAAAAATCATTATGCCTTATAGCCGCTACAGGGTGAGAATAGATTATCTCGGTATAAGTTACAGGGATCCACAGGAGGTCATGTATCAATATAAACTCGAAAATTATGACGATAACTGGTCGGATCTTACCAGTAATACCTTTGCTTATTACGGACGATTGGAAGACGGTAAATACGAATTTCTTTTACGGGCATATAATAGTGCCGGTTATACCACCAAAGAACCGGTAAGCCTGATGATTATCATCAAACACCCCTTCTGGAAAACATGGTGGTTTATCCTGATTGTCGCACTTGCCTTAATAATAGGGGTTTATACAATTATTAAAGTCCGTGAACGAAATCATATCCGTAGGGAAGAATACCTGGAAAAGGAACTGGAGAAAAGGTCCAGGGAGGTTTTGCAGAAAAATGCTGAACTGGAACTGAAGAATAAGGAGATCACGGACAGTATCAATTATGCCAGACGGATACAATCAAGTATCCTGCCATCCATTCAAAGGTTGAAGGAAGTATTTCCGGAATCTTTTATTTTTTATCTGCCCAGGGATATCGTGAGTGGGGATTTTTATTGGTGGGGTCATGTGGATACGGATCGTTTTCTTGTGGTATGTGCCGATTCTACAGGTCATGGGGTGCCCGGTGCCTTTATGTCCATGATTGGATCCACCCTGATCAAAGACCTTACACAACAGGGCAGGTATGAAACACCTTCCCAGTTACTTGGTTTCCTGGACCGGGAGATTACCCGTTCCTTAAACCAGAATCTCGAATCGGGAAAATCGGATGACGGAATGGATATTGTAGTTATGGAAGCAAATATAAGGACCAATCATATAAAGATCGCTTCGGCCATGCGACCTGTTATCCTTTTTATGGATAATATCCTTTACACACTTAAGGGAAATCGCAGTGGCATTGGAGGCGAGATTATAGAAGGTGAAAAGAAGATCTTTAATGACCAGGAATATGATCTGAAGAAGGGAGATGTTGTATATATGTTCTCAGATGGATATACCGACCAGTTTGGAGGCCCGAGGGAAAAGAAATTTAAGATGGGACCACTTAGAACGCTGCTGGAGGAGATTCATAGTAAATCTATGGATGAACAGTATAATTTTATTAAAAGTACTTTTGAGGAATGGAAAGGCGATTATATGCAGATAGATGATGTTTTGTTCATGGGCCTGCGTTTTTAGCCGGCGTCATTCATCTCAATCAGATGATTCAGAATGGCATAAACAGTCAACCCCGAAACGGTTTTTATTCCCAGCTTACGTGTGATGTTTTTCCTGTGGGTTATAACCGTGTGCATGCTAATGAATAACTTTTCTGCAATTTCCCTGTTTGTATGACCCAGGGCTACATATCTCAGAATTGTTTTTTCCCTTACACTGAGTTTTTCCTCCCGGGCATTTCTCTTACCGGAAGGAAGACTGTTCCGGGTTATTTCATTCAGAGACCGGGTTATTTCACTTTTGGATCCGGACAGATCAAGAAAAAACTGAAACAATCCCGTTGGGAATAAATTTGCCTCTTTCTCATGATTTATCAATCCTACCAGAATAGTTCCGTTATCATTTTTTACGGTATGGATCTCTTGTTCAAGAATATCTCTGGTGGTGATACGCGGATCAATAAATAAAAAATCTGCATTGCTTTTTCCAATTTGTGAAATATCATCAGAAAAATAGATCTTTCCCGTGGAATCCAGTTCTTCCAGTAAGAAGCGCAACCCGGTCCTGTAAATATATGATTCGGTAATGACCAAATAATTTATTAATCTCATTCCGGAACCAGGTTTATTTTTTGTTTTTATTCAGAATAACTTTCTCCATCATGGAAACTTTGGGTACAAATACCTTCTCTTCTATACGACTGTGATCATTCATGTCTTTTTCCAGATTAAATAATAAAACGATAACCTGGTAACATAACTCGGGATTTTTAGGAGGAGGCAGGTATTTAATGATAATGTTTTTCAGGTCAAAAAGCTTTTCTTCAATATTATCATGCGCCTGTAGGTAATGGCCAATGCTGTAATTTCCATATTTCTCAAATAGTGTGTCTGTACTTTTATGCTGAAGAAAACATTCTTCTACCTGCAGCGCATAGGGAAAAACCAGCTCATCTTCCCTTGTTATATGAGTGATAAGTTCTTTTTTATATTCCTGAAAAAAATTATTTAGTAAATAATTATGTTCCTTGTTTTCGTAACAGATCCCTTTTTCCCCAGAGATGATTTCTTCAATTTCCGGTATGGTCTTACCCAGATAATACTGATGGGTTATAGTAAGATAGTCAACAATAAGTTTAATGGGAAAGCTTTTCAATTGTTCCTGTGGAAAATAATCATGATCCAGAAAGGAATTGATGATCTCTAAAAAGAACCGGATATTTATGTTCTTTTCTTCGCAGACCTGTTGTATGGTTTTATCTCCAAATCCCAGGGATATTCCAAAACGGGAGAAAACTGTGATCAATACATAGTTTCTGTGAATAAGGTCAACCATTTTGGTGTTTTCGTGTATCATGGAACCGGATTTTAGAATATGATAGCAATTAAATACCGGGCAGGATCAGTATCGGAGTTTGTTCGGTATTACTTTTGTGTCCGGCCCGGTCAACAACAAAAAAGGAATATTGAATGGTATCCCACGGGAAATCCCAGTAGAAGAAAAGTACCTGGATCTCTCCCTTCATGGATTTGTCTCTGCCCCTCATAGGGATAAAAGGGATCCTGTAATTCAAAGGCGTTTTGATCTCGTCTTTGTTAGCCTGGACCATGATCCCTTGCTGCATATGAAACAAGGTGAAAAAAAGATTTGAGTTGGTAGTATCCCCCGGAAGTATGGTGTCCAGTTCAGGCAATCCAAGATCTCCGTCTCCGTCAGTAAATGAGAAAACAAGGGCCCCTACAAGTACTTTATTTCCCAAAGGACCTACAGAGTCGAACACGGAAAAATTCCGGAAGGTGATGCTGGGCTCGGGAGGATAGGTAATGGTCCTTCTGCATGCCCATAGAATCGACAGGATAACCAATGATACTATAATATATTTGATATTTTTCATATTCTATTGTTCATCTGTCAGGTGCTCAAAAACGATGCCAATTATTTTTTACGGAAAAAGATCCGGATAGGTACACCATGAAAATCATAATTTTTCCTTATTTGATTTTCAAGATATCTTTTATAAGGTTCTTTAATGTATTGGGGTAGATTGCAGAAAAAAGCAAAAGTGGGAGTCCGTACAGGAAGCTGTGTGATATATTTTATTTTTATGTATTTTCCTTTCACCGATGGCGGTGGAAAAGCTTCAATAGCAGGCAGCAGGGTGTCATTTAGTCTGGAAGTGGATATCCTGCGCTGTCTGTTATGATAAACTTCCATGCCGGTATCAAGCATTTTCAGTACCCTTTGCTGTTCTTTGGCCGAGATAAACAATACCGGCACATCCTGAAACGGCATGATCTTCTCAATAATTCCGGCTTTAAATTCTTCCATCGTTTTGGAGTTCTTAGGGATCAGATCCCACTTATTAACTACAATAACAATTCCTTTGCTGTTTTTCTGGATGAGTCTGAAAATATTTACATCCTGGCTCTCCATTCCCCGGGTGGCGTCAATCATCAGGAAACAAACATCTGAATGTTCAATGGACCGGATAGCTCGCATGACAGAGTAGAACTCAAGATCTTCGGTTACTTTGTTCTTTTTTCTGATGCCGGCAGTATCTATCAAATAAAAGTTATGATTGAATTTTGTAAAATGAACAGGAACGGTATCCCTTGTAGTTCCTGATACGGGGGAAACGATCTGGCGTTCTTCTCCCAGCAAGGTGTTGATAAGTGTGGATTTTCCAACATTAGTCCTGCCTACTACTGAAAAGCGGGGGATATCCTCGTCCGGGACATTATCGGTATAATCAAATGAGGCCACGACCTGATCCAGCAGATCGCCGGTACCACTTCCATTGATGGAAGATATGGGGAAGAGCTCTTTAAACCCCAGTTTGTAAAAAACATCAGCTTCATAGCGCCTTTCTATATTATCTACCTTGTTGACGACCAGAAAGACTTTTTTTTTGCTCTTTCTGAGCAAGTTTGCGATGGCTTCATCCAGATCCGTGATCCCGTTTTCCACATCCGTGACAAAAAGGATTACATCCGCTTCCTCAATGGCAATGATCGCCTGCTTTTTTATCTCATCTTCAAAAACATCCTCTGGTCTGATCACATATCCTCCCGTATCGATCACTGAAAACGTAATGCCATTCCATGTGCAATGTCCGTATAAACGGTCACGGGTTACTCCGGAATATTCATCAACGATAGCCTGGCGGCTTTCTGTCAACCGGTTGAACAAAGTTGATTTACCAACATTTGGTCTGCCTACTATAGCTGCAATATTCCCCATCTTTTCTTTTTATTGATATCCCAGATTTTTTAATATCCTGTCTTTATCCCGCCAATCCTTTTTAACCTTGACAAAAAGTTCGAGAAAGACTTTTTTGTCGAAGAACTGCTCCATTTCTTTCCGGGCTTCTGTGCCAACTTTTTTCAGGGCTTTCCCCTGGTGTCCTATGAGTATCCCTTTTTGGCTGTCACGCATGACAAAGATGCGTGTACTGATACGGATGATCTTTTCATCTTCCTTAAAAGACTCAACCACCACTTCAACAGAATAAGGGATCTCCTGCCGGTAAAAGAGCAGTATCTTTTCACGGATGATCTCTTCAACAAAAAACTTCTCAGGTTTGTCGGTTAGCTGGTCTTTGGGATAGAAAGGAGGATTCTCGGGTAAAAGTTCCAGTATCCGGTTAAATAATTTATCCAGGTTTGCTCCCAGCAGGGCACTGACAGGGAAAACCTCTGCCGGGGGGAGCATTTCCTGCCATTTTTGAACCAGAATATTCACCGTTTCGGTATCGGAAAGATCCGTTTTATTGATGGCAACCAACACAGGTATGCTCAGGTTTTTTATTTTTTTTACTAAAGCATGGCGATTGTTATCCGGATCTTCTGTTACGTCGGTAGTAAAAAGAATGATGTCCGCATCTTCCAGGGCGGTATGGATGGCTTTGACCATATGCTCCTGCAATTTATATTTGGGTCTGATCATCCCCGGGGTATCCGAGTACACGATCTGAAAATCTTCACTGTTGACAATACCAAGCAAGCGGTGTCTCGTTGTCTGTGCCCTGGAGGTGACAATAGATAATTTCCTGCCGACCAGCCGGTTCATCAGGGTTGATTTACCGACATTCGGATTACCGATAATATTTACAAAACCTGCTTTGTGTGCCATTCTCAGGGATTATGATCCGGATGCAAAGATAAGAAAACTTTCAGGCATGGGGTTTTCAGAACATCCTGCGATGCAACATACTTATTTCTCCGGGTGTAAGGTAACGCCATTTTCCTCTAGGCAGTCCTTTTTTGGTCAGACCGGCAAAAGAAACCCGGTCGAGGCGGGATATCTTATACCCGAGTTTTTCAAACAGGCGGCGCACTACCCTGTTTTGTCCTGTATGGATTTCCAGTCCTACTACCTTCTTATCATCCGGATCAGGAAAAGAGGCGGCGTCTGCAGCAACAATCCCCTCTTCCAGTTCTACGCCTGTTACCAGTTGTTTCAGGTCTTTCCTTGTTACTTCTTTTGTCAGGGTTATTTCATATACTTTACGGTGGCGGTACCTGGGATGCGTAAGTTTTCCTGCCAGCTCTCCGTCGTTGGTAAGAAGGAGTACCCCCGTGGTATTGCGGTCGAGCCTGCCTACAGGGAAAAGACGGACTTTCTCCGGCAGACGGACCAGGTCCAATACAGTCCTTCTTCCCTCCTGGTCCTTTACTGTTGTGATGGTATCTTTTGGTTTATTAAGCAGGATATAGATCTTTTTTTCAGGTACGATCTTATCCCCCTTCAGCCTGACATCAGCCGAAAGCGATACTTTTACTCCCATCTCTGTAACTTTTTCTCCATTTACCGTTACCCATCCCTTTTTGATATATACATCAGCCTGGCGTCTGGAACATATACCGCTGCGGGCAATGAACTGATTTAACCTTACTGTATTGTTCTTATCATAAATACCGGTAGTTTTTCCTTTCTTTGACGGGTTTGGTTTTCGTGTACCTGATGGTTTATTTTGATATTTCTTGTCCATACGGGTTTAAATTGGGTACAAAAATAAATAAATAAAAGAATAATATAATACTTTGATGTATTATTTTATGAAAATATAATTTATTGGATGATAGTATTTTGTTAAAGTGTTAAAAAGAAAATAAAGCATTTGTTTCTAATATATTCTTTATTTAGATTTATTTTAATTAATATTGCGGCATGTTTATTAGAATGAGTAGTAATATATTTTGTTGATTATATATAAAAAGAAGTGAATTATGAAGAAAATGAAGAAGTTGTTAAGATTTGGATTTTTTCTGTTACTCCCGGTTATTGTGGTATCATGCTATCCGGGTGGTGCTGAATATTACAGCGATACGGATATTGTAGTAACAGATTACAATGACACGTATGATTTCACACAAGCACATACATATTATATGCCGGATACAGTCATTTATGTAGGTAAAGGTGATAAAGAACCTGATCACTCATTTGATGATCTGATACTTTCCACCATTGCCGGAAAAATGTTGGATTACGGTTATGAAAGGATTACGGATACGGTACCACAACCGGATCTGTTGTTGTCGGTAGCAGTGGCTACTACAACAAATGAAGGTATAGGATGGATCCCCGGATATCCATATTATCCCGGCTGGGGCTGGGGCTGGGGCTGGGACTGGGGTTGGTGGTACCCCGGCGGTTATTATCCCTACTATTATTCTTTCAATACAGGGACATTGGCTATTACATTGGGTGACCTGAGTCAAAAGAAGGTGTCTGCTGACTCTGTTTCGGTGCCGGCCGAATGGAACGCCATTATCAACGGTTTGCTAAGTTCAAGTACTTCAGATATAGTAAAACGTATTAAAAAGAATATTAACCAGGCATTTGCCCAGTCTTCTTACCTGAAAAAATAAAAATAACATTCTGCCCTCCTGTTGTTAATGATTCAGGATGCGGCTATCACAAAAAATGATTAGAAAAATTAAAGGAATACAATAATGAAAAAGATCAAAATATTTATAATAGCTGGTTTTGCTTTGTTTACCGGCATTTCTTCTTTCGGACAGTCTTTTTATACCAATCTGGGTTATGATATCTCTTTTCCCATGGGTAATACAAAGGATTTTATCTCCCAGACAAGCTTTAGGGGTTTTACGCTGGCCGGTGGAGATTTTGTTACGGATCACATAGCTGTCGAGCTGAGATGGTCATGGCATGTATTTTATCAGGAAATGCCGTACGATCAATATACTGAAGGGACACGCACGATAAGTGGAAAACAATACCGTTATCTCAATTCCTTTCCCCTTGTTTTAGGTGGAAAATATTTTTTTAGTTCGTATGGTTTCAGACCTTATATTGGTTTTGGGGTTGGTCCTTATAAAGAGAGAAAAAGAACGGATATGGGTATATTTACTGATGAGGTCAGAAAGTGGCATTTCGGATTTACCCCTGAAGTTGGATTTATATATGATTTTTCCACGGGAACGGGGGCCATGGTAAATGTCAGATATGACTATTTTGTAA
>WFSC01000070.1 GCA_015486185.1 Bacteroidales bacterium
CAGACCTTTACAGGCCATATCTGAACAATATGACTATGAGAAGAAGATTTATTTTGATTTTTTTTACTGTTTTCATGATCGCTTCTGTCTTATCCGTTCATGGACAGATTCATGGACTGACAACGGCAAGCCAGTCGCTGGATTCATTGATCATGGTGCAGGGCCAGCTTCGAGACGTAACAACAGGGGTCCCTATTCCGTATGCACACATCATTAATCCAAAATTCAAACGTGTTGAAGTATCCGATACACTGGGGTTTTTCACCATCCCCATGCGTAAAACAGACACGCTGCTCATCACGGCCATTGGATACGAAGACACCCGTTTTACCCTGCCGGGTTTCTGGCCTGCCAATCATTATTCAGGGGTTATTTATGTCAAGGAAAAAATCTATCATATTGAGGGGGTGACCGTGCATGGTTTGGGTACCTATGAACAATTCAAACAAAAAGTGCTTTCCCTGGATCTGTCAAAAGACAAGGTTATAAAAATGCAGAACTACTATGATAAAATCCTGACCGAAGAGGCCATTAAATATCAGAAAGTATCTACCGGCTTTTCTTTTTCCCTCCGTACACCTGAAGAAAGAAGCTTAAAAAAACTGGCAAAGGTGGAAGAAGAACAGAAAAAACAGGATCTCATAGATTCAAAATTCAATAAGGCCATCATCAGCCAGCTTACCGGACTACATGGCAGCGAACTTGAGAAATTTATGAGATATTGTCAGTTACCGGAAGATTTTATCCTGAAATCACCGGAATATGATATTTTAGTCCGGGTAAAGGATTTGTATGAAAATTACAAGCTATTACAAAGTAAGAATAATAATTAGCCATGAGCGTCCCTGATCTTCAGGACATTAATCGTGCATTGAAACTTATCCGGCCATTTATTCACAGGACCCCTGTTCTTACTTCTTCGGCGATCAATGATATTGCAGGAAGTAAATTGTTTTTCAAATGTGAGAATTTCCAGAAGGCCGGAGCTTTTAAGTTCAGGGGTGCTTCCCATGCCGTTATTACGTTGGATAAAACAGGCAAAAGAAAAGGGGTGGCTACCCACAGCTCTGGCAATCATGCGGCGGCTTTGGCATTGGCTGCTTCAATACACCACCTTCCCTCTTATATAGTCATGCCTGAAAATGCCCCCCGGATCAAGAAACTGGCTGTGGCCGGCTATGGGGCCAGGATCTATTATTGTCCGCCTACCCTCGAGGCCAGGGAACAAACACTACATAAAGTTGTACAGGAAACTGGTGCAGTTTTTATCCATCCTTATGATAATGTCCGGGTTATTGCCGGCCAGGGGACGGTTGCTCTCGAACTCCTTGAACAGATGCCATCACCGGATATTATAATCGCACCCGTAGGGGGAGGAGGCCTGCTGAGCGGAACAGCTATTGCGGTAAAAAAACTATCCCCTCATACACGGGTTATCGGCGCCGAACCCGCGGGAGCTGACGACGCTGCCCGTTCATTTCATACCGGACAACTTATGCCTTCGGTCGATCCTCATACCATTGCTGATGGTCTGCTTACTTCCCTGAGCGAAAGGACCTTTACTATCATCCGGCATTATGTTGACGATATCCTGACAGCCAAAGATGAGACAATCATCCGGGCAATGCGAATGATATGGGAACGCATGAAGATCATCGTCGAACCTTCGGCAGCCGTCCCTCTGGCCGTGGTTATCGAAAACCCTGAAATTTTCAATAACAAGACCACAGGAATCATCCTTTCGGGAGGGAATGCAGACCTTGATCATTTACCGTTCTGACCGGGATCATTCTTTTGCCGGCCGGTGTGAAGCATTACAGCGGATCAGAACACAGGAAACCGGGTAATGATCGGATAAATGGTTATGGTAGGTCCTGTATTGGAGGGCTTGCCATTCCGGATCATGCAGAATATAGTCGATACGAAAAGAGGGAAATATCCCGTGGTAGGTTTTCCCGAAACCTTTTCCGCTTTCTACAAAGGCATCCTTCAAGCCTTTCGAAAGCATATGGTAAGTATATGATACCGGTGGATCGTTAAAATCTCCGCACACCAATACCGGATAAGGAGATTGCCGTATATACTTTTCCAGCATGGCAGCCTGTCCGGCCCTTTTGATAAAAGCTGCCCGCAGATGTAATGAAATATCCTTCACCTCCCGTAAGGCTTCGCCTTCTTCATCCGGATAATAGAACCGCACCTCCCTTTTCTTCAACTGGGTCGATTGAAGATGATTATTGAAAAGACGCAGGGTATCTTTCCCGATCACTACATCACATTGCTGACTCTCATTGAACGATTCATCAAACCGAAGACCTTTTTTGTTCAATAAAGGATAACGGCTGAACACTGCCAGCCCATATCTGGAATGATACTGGTTTTCATTTATGTAAGAGATGAAATAATAAGGATAATCCAAACTTTTTATGATCTTTTCTTCGGGGAAACGGTAATCATCCGTATGGAACTCCTGCAAACAGAGAATATCCGTTTTTTCATTTTTCAGAAAACGAATGATATCCTGGTCCTTTCCGGCCTTTTTCTCCGTGCTATATACGTTGAATGAGCGGACATTAAATGTCAGGACGGAAATCTTTTCAGTCGGATTATGCTCATTCTTTTCCTTTTTCCCGTTTCCCGGCAAGCGGTAATAATGCATCATATTATTCCATCCCAGTAAGATGACAACAAGAATGATGATACTCTCTTTTTTCAGATGGATCAGCCAATAAACAAGCAAAATGAGGTTTATCACCAACAGATAAGGAAATGCCAGACCAAAGAAAGCAGGGATCCAAAACTTATCAGGAGGTATCCATACCGATAAATAAGCAATGGCAAGAGCTGCTACCAAAGTATAGGTCAATACATACAAAGAATATTTAACCAGTTTTGTCAAAGGATTTTTTATTAGTGCTTGTTACTCATTTTGAAAAGAGTTTCCTTTTCTTTTTTGGTAAGGCTGTCATACCCGCCTTTTGATATTTTATCCAGGATACGGTCAATTTCTTTTTGTTCTTCGGCTTTCTGCCGGTTATATTCGATATCATCCACCGG